>PWNM01000300.1 GCA_003557825.1 Candidatus Hydrogenedentota bacterium
CGCTCAGGTGAACGTTGGCGAGCCCTTTACCGTTCGGATCAACGTCGAGGACGAATACTACAATCTCGTCCATGACGCAAAGGACCGCATAACCTACAGCAGCATGGCCACTATCCGCGACGAAGACGGGACGATTTTGGCCGAGGACGTACCCATCCGCGACGGTCAGGGTCAGGCGACGGTTCAGGTTTCTACGGCAGGTCCCCGTCGGCTACGGATCGACGATGGTCTACTCGAAGGGCGGGCCACCCCGTGCAAGGCCTTCGAGGAACTGCCCGAGCGGCGCATCTATTGGGGCGACATCCATGGGCACACGGGCATCTCGGACGGGCTCGGCGACGATTGCGACGAGTATTTTGGATTTGGCCGCGACGTGGCGGGACTCGATGTCTGCGCCCTAACCGACCACGGCTATTTCGATTGGCCCCAAACCAAGGACGCGGTACAACGGTATTACGAGCCGGGGCGCTACGTCACCATCCTTGGTCTGGAGGCAGGAGCCGGACAGGACCATGTCAATTATTACTACCGGCGGGATGACACCGATCACGTAGACGGATGGTACCAGGACTACGAGGTGTTGCAGCAGGAACTCTACCGGAAATACAACACGGGAGACGAACCGGAAGCCGCTATCGGCCCCCACCACTTTGCCTACAATCGCGGCGATGACCGCTACCCCTTCGGCGTTTGGGATCCGCGCATCTCGCGATTCGCCGAGGTCTACTCAAGCCATGGGACCAGCGAGTTTCTCGACAACCCCCGACCATTGCGAGGCCCATCGCCCGACGAGCGCAAATACCTCCAGTGGGGACTGGAGCAGGGCATCCGCCTGGGCGTCATCGGCGCAAGCGATTGCCACGCGTCCAAGCCCGGGCGGACCATTTGGGGCCACTATCCGGGCGGCTTGGCGGCTTTTCTTGCGCCGGAACTCAGCCGGGAGGCCATATGGAACGCCCTTTGGAACCGCCATACCTATGCCACGAGCATGGACCGGATCTATCTCGAGTTCACCCTGGACGGCCACGGCATGGGCGAAGACATCGAGACCGGCGAAGAAGCCGCAATACGCATCGAGGTGATTGGCCAAACCGATTCGTTGACGGTGCACCTCCTTCGGGACAACGAAACCATTCTCACCCGCGACACGGATATCGGCCACTTGGTGATTGAACACGCCGAGTCTATTCCGTCGGGCGAGCATTTTTACTACGTGCGCGTCGAACAGGACAACGGCGAACGGGCATGGTCCACGCCGATCTGGGTCCATCGCGCATAACACGATGACATAGAACCACAACAACAACGAGAAGGAAAAGAGCAGTGCAGATCAACCGGGAAGCGTATCGTTCGTCCGTATTGGGATGTTGGCTGGGGAAAAACATCGGGGGTACGCTGGGCGCTCCTTTTGAATGGCGACGTCAGATCAACGATGTCTCCTTTTACACCCAAGACCTCCAGGGCGAACCCCTGCCCAACGACGACCTCGACATTCAATTGTTATGGCTGGTAGCCCTCGAAGAGAAGGGCGTCGACATCGATTCCCATGTGCTGGGCGAGTACTGGCTGCTGTATGTCACGCCCCATTGGTCCGAATATGGCAATGCCAAGATCAACCTGCGCTCGGGGTTGCTGCCGCCATGGTCCGGGAATGTGAACAACCCCCACAAGCATAGCTGCGGCGCCTTTATCCGGTCCGAGATCTGGGCATGCATCGCGCCCGGCTGTCCTCAAATCGCCGCCCGCTACGCCTATCAAGACGCCATCATTGATCACGGCGACGGCGAGGGGACTTTTGCGGAGGTCTTTTGCGCGGCCCTGCAGAGCGCGGCCTTTGTCGAGAAAGACATCCGCAAACTTCTGGATATCGGCCTGTCCTATATCCCCGAGCAATGCGGCATCGCCGGAGCCGTGCGCAACGCCATCGTCTCCTACGACAACGGCCATTCGTGGCGCGAGGCCCGCGATGCCATGCTCGAGGCCTACCGCGGCGGGACCATGTTCAATATGCTGTGGTGTACCAGTGAAGAAGACCAGAAAAAGGGATTCCATGAAGGAACGCTGGGCTGGGACGCCCCGAGCAACATCGGCATCATGGTGCTGGGCCTGCTATACGGCGAAGGCGATTTCGCCAAGACGCTGTGCACCACGGTGAATTGCGGCGAGGACACGGACTGCACCGCGGCGACGGTCGGGGCCTTGTTCGGCATACTCCACGGGGCCGATGCGATTCCCGAGAAATGGGTCGAGCCCATCGGCCGGAGCATCAAAACGGCCTGCTTGAACCTGGGCGAGTTGGGGTATTTCGGCAATCAACTGCCCGGCGATGTGGACAACCTAACCGATCGGACGGAGCGCATGGCCCAGCAGGTGCTTGCCCGGAATGGCATGTCCGCAGCCTTGACTGCTGATAGTCCGACGGATACCTCCGGCGCGGCGCTCTACGCGGGTCCGTTGCGCGAGATCCTCTTTCGCGACCGCACGGCAACGGTGTTCCGTTTCCCCTTCTTCGAGGTAGCCGTGGACTACGGCGACTCGGTAGCGGTGCGCGATGGCGTACCGAAAACAGTTCGAGTGAGCATCACCAACACCTATAAAGTCCAGGCGGCCCTGAAGGTGCATTGGCATTTGCGTGAGGGCTGGACCATTGCCCCCAGCGCCGATGGCATGATGCACGTCAGTTTTCCGCCCCTGGAGACGCGCCACACGGCCAGCTTTACCCTCGCCTGCGAACGTATCACCGAGACGACCGTTCGCCATGCCATCGAAATCACCATGGACGGCCGTCCTTCGGCTATGGTCGTCCCTGTGACCCTGCTAAACGGGAATTTCGATTAGACGAGGCCCAGAACCCCAGCATGATGGACGGGTTCCGTCCCCTCTCCCCCGCCGGTTTGCCCCGGCGCGGGGGGAGGTGGTACTGTACTCCCTGACCGGGGAGGGCCCGGACCATTCCCCTTGTTATGGCTGCGACCACGATATGAATAC
>PWNM01000112.1 GCA_003557825.1 Candidatus Hydrogenedentota bacterium
ACTGGCGGGGAAGTCCAAGCATACCGTAGACTATTTCGTAAACTACCGGGACCGCAAACTATTTGCATCGCATGGGGGAGATGCAATACTGATCGAAATCATCGGAGCATCGCAATACAGAAGGATACATCATGCCTACCAGAGAAGACGTTAATACTATTCGCGATTTAGCTGCTCGCGTGGCCGAAATCGCCGCTTTACCCGTGCAGGACGAAAAGCGTGTGCTATGGCGGAAGCTGAATGCATGCAAGCCGGCGCGGCCCATGGCAATGATCGATCAGGTCTGCTGGAACGAGATGGGCGTTAATGGCGAACTGGCATTGCGCTGCACGGATCCCGAGTGTCGCCTCTACGAAGATTATCTAAGGCGTACCTTATATCAATGGGATCATTTCCCGGTGGATATGGTGGTCGAACCCTTTGTCCGAGTGTACAAGGCGATTTCCAACACGGGCTTTGGCGTTCAGGTACAGGAGGAGACCGCCGTAACCGATCCGACAAACGCAGTGGTGGGCCATCGTTTTGTCAATCAGTTCCAAACAGATGAGGACCTAGAAAAGCTACAAACGCCTCTCATTGGCCATGATCCCGCCGAAACAGAGCGCCGCCTGACCGTGGCTCACGAGCTGTTTGACGGTGTGCTCGAAGTGCGGCCCTCTGGAGCCGACCCCTATCTGTCCCTATGGGATCCCATCAGCACGTGGATGGGCGTACAAAACGCCCTCTATGCCCTGATTGAACGACCCGAGTTCATGCATCGCCTGGTCGAGCGATTAACCGATGCCTATATGAGCATGCTGGATCAACTCGAGGAGCAAGGCTTGCTGTGCGAGCCTCAGACGCTGATTCACTGCACCGGAGCGTACACCGACGAATTGCCGGCACCCGACTATGATCCCGAGAAACCTCGCACAAAGGACCTGTGGATGTTTGGCCTGGCCCAGATGTTTTCTACCGTATCGCCGCAGATGTTCAGCGAATTCGAGGTGGACTATGCCAGTCGCATCTGTGCTCGGTTTGGGCTGGTGTATTACGGTTGTTGCGATCCGCTGGACGGCAAGATGGACCAAGTGCGGATGATTCCCAATGTGCGGAAGATTTCGATGAGTCCTTGGGTGGATGAGGAACGCGGCGCAGCTGAAATCGGTAGTGACTTTGTCTTCTCGCGCAAACCGAATCCTGCGTTTCTGGCCGACAGCAGATTTGATCCCAACCGAGTCCGAGAGGACCTGCTAACTACCAGGACAATCTGTGAACGACACGGCTGCCCGCTCGAGTTTATTTTGAAAGACATCAGTACGGTTCGCTACGAACCCGAACGCCTCAGTAAATGGGCGGAGGTGGCGATGGAAGTCGTTGGAGCCTAGCCGCGATCCTGGGGTCTTACTGCGTAGTAGAAAAGGGTCTCATACCGGTTCGCGTGGCCGCCGGTCGCTATGCTCCCCGATTGGTGTTGCAGTTATCAGATAAACCCGGGCCGAACGCCATGCATAGGCTCCACGGACTTTCCGAGGTGTGCCTACCCTCTAGGGCCATATTGTTGACCTGCAGGAGAACGTTTGTACGGGGTTCGTGGCGCATGGCATCTCCCGACGCGTGATGGTTGTTGAACCCGGGTTTGAGTATGGCATCAATTAGGCGGTCGATACCACCCACATCGTTTCATACACAATGAAGCCCATGACAACCATCATAGGCCGCCGGAGTCGGGCTTGAACTCTGCAACCCCGAAGCGCCGTCATATAGACCAACCTCAGCCGCGACCGGACCCGAATGCTCGAAGACTCCATCCACATGGTTATTACCCCGAATTTAACCTTTCTACTTCTTGCTAACCCTGGGACAATCCCGCTAATCTCCACGTTGCGGTACACTAAATAAAGCAATTCCTGTGCCATGTCTTTGGGGTATGTACAACATGTTGTGCCGTAATGCTTTAATCGGATGACCCCTTTTGCGGCTCCGTTCATTTTTGCGCAATTTTGTCAAGAGTTCTTCGGCTGTGTTCAATTATGTGCAAATCCTTGGGCGCGTAGGGCCGTCGAGACAAGTCCTGAGATGCTCAGATCCAGAGGTCTTTACTTGAAGAAATCTGGCGGGAATATATTTACGATATGTCTTGTCTCTTATGTAAGAAATTAGCCACAACGGATGCCGTATCGATCCACTACTTCTGTTAAGGGAGAATGACTATGACGACCATACATGCACATCAAACGGTAGGCGAAATCGTCGCGGCGGCGCCGAATCGCTCGCGACTATTCGAAGAAACAGGTATTGACTATTGCTGCGGGGGCGGGATACCCCTGGAAGAAGCCTGCGCGAACAAAGGGCTGAGCCCCAATGCGCTCATCGCGCAACTCGAGGCGATGGAGGCTCAGGCCGACAAGGATCCCCGTTTCGCGGATGCCGCCTCGATGGGGCTTATCGAGCTGATCTCGCACATACTGGATACCCATCACGCCTACCTTCGGCGTGAACTTCCTCGGCTTTCCGGTCTCGTCGAGAAAGTGGCAGAGGTCCATGGCGACCAGGATCCTCGGCTTCGAGACTTGGTCCAGGTCTTCAGCCATTTTGTCGGCCATCTCCAATCGCACATGCTGAAGGAGGAACGAGTGCTATTTCCGGCAATCCAGACCATCGCCGAGAGCGACCGTATGCCTCAGTTGTCAATTGGCTCCGTAGCATTTCCCATTGGCGGCATGGAAGCTGAGCATGCTGAGGCCGGCGATACCCTCACGCGTATTCGGGAATTGACCGACGATCTAACGCCGCCCGATTGGGCGTGTAATACCTATCGGGCCATGTTGGCGGGTCTCGAAGAGCTGGAACTCGACATGCACCAGCACATTCACAAGGAGAACAACGTGTTGTTCCCGAGGGCCATTGAGTATGAGCGGTCGCTCAACAGCTAGCATGAAAGCATTCGACCGGGGCGCGTTTGATGAAATGCGCCCCGGTCGACAATTACGAGCTTAGGGAAGGAG
>PWNM01000583.1 GCA_003557825.1 Candidatus Hydrogenedentota bacterium
AAGTACCCGCCGCAGGACGAGGGGAAAGAATCTACCGGGTAAGGCAGCCGCAACGCGGACCACAGCCAACGCTATGTGCCGGTAGCGGCCTCGTCGCCGTTCGCGGTCGTTTCCTCGAGTTTGGCCAAGGTCATACCAAACCGGGTAATCAGCCAACGGGCCGAGCTGAGCACCTTCTCGGCGGAATCACGATTCACCCGTTTCCCCTCGTGGGCCACTTCGTTGCGCAAGACGCGGATGTCATGGATAGTCTGACTTTCTTCTTCCCCCAGCAGGCCATGGCTTCGGGCAAGGGCCACGTGGTCTTTGATGGTGTCGCGACGCGAATAAAGGCCCTTGGCAAGCAATAGCCGCCGAACCGAGGTCTCAATGGTCTGAAATGCCTGCACCACGACCAGATCGTACAACCCTGCCTCCAGCAATCCGTTCGCCTTGGCCAGTTGCGCGGTTTCCTCGTCCCCCATGCGACTGACCGTAAACGAACGATCCCGCTCGCCGATGGCGCTCCGTAGATACAGTAGTAAAATGAACCCGCCGCCCCCCAAAGCAACGGTCAAGACGATCTCGAGGACGGTCGCGCCCATGCCCGCGCCAAGACGCCGCACGACATGGGAAAGGACAAAGATGGCCAGGAACGCGGGCGGCATCAACACGGCCAGGGCATACATGGTGTTTCCGGCACGCTGCGCGACAGGAGCCGAGCGACCGGAGATCAATTCCAGGGCAAAACAATAGGCTGACAATCCCAAGGCCCCGCTGAACAGGTAATACAAGGTGCGCAGGCTCAGGTTAAGGTTCAGATATTGAAACTGCGCGGCGGCCGCTTGATCAAATAGCGGTTTCAGCATGAACAACGCCGCCAAAAGGGCCACGGTAAAGGCCATTTTGAGTTTGGTAAACTCCGTCATGCTCGGTTATCTCCCCCCTCCATACATGATCGAAACCACGTGTCCAAACAGTATAGCAAAGCTGATGAGAACAATATGGTGCGCGAAGCGCCGCCACGTCCACCATTTCCATCGCCCGGGCAAAACGTAACGGGATCGGCATCGTCCCAATGACGCTAGTTCAGTCTAAGGCCGCCCGACAAACGCTTCAAGCTTTTCAACCAACCGTGCCCGTACTCCAGGGTGTTCATCGGCCACGCATTGCCGTTCGCCGGGATCCTGATGGTGATCATAAAGCTGAACATCCCCGTTGCGCTGAATAAGCCGATATTGGTCCGTTCGTATCGTATGTTGGGTTCCCCCGTTCCATCCGCCGAATACCCGGTCAACCGTCTCCGCCGAGGGATCCTCGAGAATAGGCGCGAACGACGTACCATCCAGATGATCCGGAACCGATAGTCCGCACAGTTCGGCCAAGGTGGGGTAAATATCCACGGTCGACACGAGGGCATCGGTTGCAGCGCCTCGGTGGGGCATGTTCGGCGTCCGTACAATTAAGGGCGCACGCAACGCATATTCGTGGAGGGTATGCTTGCCCCAATACCCCAGCTCGCCAAGATGGTACCCATGGTCGCCCCAAAGGACCACAATGGTGTTTTCATCGAGCCCCAAATTGTCCACCGCTTCTAGCACCCGCCCGATCTGGGCATCGACATAACTCGTCGCCGCGTAATAACCGTGGCGTAATTTACGGACGTAGTCATCGTCTTCGGTATCCCTTGCCTCATGGCCGTAGTTGCCGAAAAACTCCCCCCCGGTCCGGACGTAGGGATCCACATCGCTGATATCGATGGCATCGCGGTCATAAAGGTCCCAGTACTGTTGAGGCGCATTGAACGGCAAATGCGGCTTATAAAACCCCACGGCGAGGAAAAACGGTTCCTCTCCTGCGGAACGCCGCACCAAATGCTCGATAGCGGCGTCGGCCAAATGCGCATCGGGATACCCACGGTCCCCCACATCGGCCATTTCAACGGGAGGGCTCTCGCCCGGCGTCCGGGTTTCACCAAAGGCATAGGCGAAAAACGCGCTCCATGCATCGTTCCACTGCCCGGCAGGCGTGTCGAGTACGTTCCACCCAGGCGCCTCGGGCGGATTCTGCTCCCGATCCTCCCGGATATTCTGCCCCCCTCGGTATCCGTCAGGCGTATGGCTGACCTTGCCGATAAGCGTCGTGTGATATCCGTTGTTCTGGAAGTGCTGCTGTAAGGATAAGGGTCCGATACTCTGCTCATACATTTGGAACGCCGAATTGTGATAAGTCACAGGATGGGCCGGGGTTGGATACATGCCGGTAAGCAAGGCATACCGCGAAGGACCGCAACTCGGCGCGGGAACATAGTGTCGGGCAAACACGCGTCCTTCCCGGGCCAACCGGTCCATATGGGGCGTGACCATGTGGGTTTTTCCATAGGCGCCAAGCTCCGGGCGCAGATCATCGACAGCGATGAACACCACATTGGGCCGTGTCGCGGCTATCGCATGGGGCATGGTAGCCGCCGCAAACGCACAGGCGGCGCCCACCCCGATTTTCCGGAGAAAGTCGCGTCGGTTCATCGGCATGATTCGGTCCCTCCTTCACGCGCCCGCGCACGGCGCCCATGGTCCATTCACACATACCGCAATGGTAACCGCCCCATAGCGCCCATGCAAACGCAGCCCTTCGAGTCAGCAACTTCGTGATCCTACGTGCCTTCCTGATAAATCCCCTTCCCGCCCCTCGCGCCTTCGCGTGAGGTTCTTTGTGTTCCTTCGTGTCCTTCGTGCCTTTGTGGTGAACCCTTCCCGCCCTTCGCGGCTTCGCGTGAGGTTCATTGCTCCACCGCCATTTATTCCAGTCGGCTTTAGCCGACGCCCCCTTAGCACCCGGCTTTAGCCGGGGTGTATTGCGACGATAGGGGAACAGAGCCGGCTTCAGCCGGGCTTCTCGACAGGCTTTAGCCCTCCTCCCCTCGATACCGTTCCAAGACCTCGCGAATCGTCTCCGTCCGGTGATGCTCCTCCTGATTTTCCACATATTTGACCAGCCCATTCAGATG
>PWNM01000276.1 GCA_003557825.1 Candidatus Hydrogenedentota bacterium
CGGCATGCAAAAAAAGGCTAACCCACCCAAACATGATGCCTGACAGAAGGAGGTTCGATTACCCCTTCAGGAAATTCGCGATCCTGCCGATAGACCAAGTAGAGCAAGCAAGTGGCCGACAGCCCGTCTGTCCCAGCGGATGTCCCACCGTATGACGGCAACTGCGTCGCTTGATTGTATCTAAACCCTCTTGAGTGCGCCACATTGTCCCAACTTGTGGCCACTCTTTTTTTTATGCCTGCCAATCGAGCCGGAAACATGCTTCAGCGAGGCATTTTCCAATTGCGTGTGATGGGATTGGAAACCATTCGGGCGGTTGCGTAACATAGGGCCTAGTAGCATATACCCATAGCCTTTGAACGGAAGGGGAGAACCATGCGAGACGGTTTGTTTTCGATGTACGTGTTGGTGGGGGCCACAGTCCTGGCCGGGTTCCAGGGTCAAATCGCTGGGGATGACGCATCATCCGACCCATCGCCCGCCTTGAAGGAAACCCGGGGCGGCAAGGCCCTCGCGCCGGTGGTGGATGTCATGCCCCAGTTGCGCGGATTCCACGACTACGAACGGGTACGCGAGGAAATGCGCCTTTTGCGGGAACTCGGGTTCGAACGGGTGTATTTCGTCTTGGCTCAGCCCGGTTATCCGTCTTTTTCGGACCCGTCGCTTTCGGTTATGCCGCCGGACAAGGGAACCAACAACCATACCCTCGAATCCATCCTGGCCTTGGGCGATCCGAACTGGGCCTATATGCACGAAGCCCAACGGCACGGCATGGAAGCCTGGGCCATCATCAAACCCTACGAATCGGGGTCGGGTTTTACCATCCCTCACGGCAAAACGGCGCCCCTGAGCCGGGCCCACGTGGAGACCATAGGCGGGCAGCATATCCATTTCGACGACCTGCTCTCGCGGCGTCCCGATTTACGGGTCACGCGCCGGCCCGATTCCGAGGCGACCCTCCGGGCCTCGGAAGAACCGATTGAGTCGCTGGAGATCGCCTTCCGCCTGGACCCTTTCCGGCAACGGAGCCATGCGGCCGGCTTCTTCGAATTCGAGGGGATCGAGTACGACGACGTGCGCGTACCGAATCTCACCCTGTGGGTGAGCGCGGACAACGGTCGTTATGTCGCGTACGAAGGGGACTACGCCATTTCGGCATTCTCAAGCCGTCGGCAGGCCAGGGACGCCAACGGGTTTCCGGTGGACGATGAGCCGAAACAGCATCTCGTCATGACCCTCGATAATCTGAACATCCCCCCGGATACGCCCTATATGGCGATTACCCTCGATCAGCATGAGAACCTGTACACCATCCCGTTCTCGATGATCCGCGCCTTCACGCCGTCCGGCGAGATACCCGTGACGACGGGCATCCATGTCCGCACGTCCATGAGCCCCATCGAACGGGAGAAACCGTACGAAGAACGGGAATGGGGACTCGAAGCCCATCCCATCCGCGGAGGCGAGCGGGCCGCCGAGACCTTTATGGACTGGGGATTCGAGTTTGAGTTTCAGGGCGCGGGATTCTGGGGCGACGGCTGGTTGTCGAGTCCGGTCTACGGCATTGGACGAGGACACCGGCAGTACATGATGGGGACGCCCTGCGAAGGCTATCCTGAGGTGCGGCAATACTGGCTCGATCAGGTCCGTCGGGTCATGGCCATGGGGTTCGACGGCGTCGATTTCCGGCTGCAGAACCATTCGCAGATGGTCACGGACTACGTCAACTACGGTTTCAATGAACCCCTCGTGCAACGCTACCAGGAGGAACACGGCGTTGATATCATGGAGTCCGACCCCGATCCCCTAAAACTAATGGCGGCGCGGGGCGGGTTTTTCATGGAGTTTCTTCGCGAAGCGGCGGCCATCATCCATGCCTCCGACAAGAAGGTGCAGGTCCATTTGCGCCATGCCTTCGAGGAGCCGCGACTCTGCGACGACTTCAACGAGCTGGGGTTCTGGGCCATGCCTAAGATATGGTTCGACTGGAAAGAAGCGGTGGACCTGGCCGACGAGGTCACGATAAAACATTATTACCATAACAATTATCGCCCCCACATGGGCGACCGGATCAAGTCCTATGCCCACGAACAGGGCAAACGGGTCTGGGTCCATTGCTACATTTCCCAGGGCCGCGAACTGAACGACGCCTTTTTCGACGCTGTCGAGGCCGACCACCGGATCGGCGGCATGCTCCTCTACGAAGTGGCCAATGCCATCATCATGACCTCCGATGCTACGGGCGGCTATCACCAGGACAACGTCGCCACATTGCGGTCTATCATGGACCGGCTCGAATACCGATAGCGCCCCGTTCGGTACTTGACAAACCGCCTCCCCATATGCATAATCGTGTATATGTTTGTTATGCATGCTAAGCAAGCGCTTGAAGATACTTAACCGAACGGATGCAGTACCACTATATGCCCGGGTTACAGGCCAACATACCCCTTGAAACGTGCTGCGGAGCGGCTTCGTCCCGGCGGCGGCTGACCCCGTTTGTCGGGAAAGCGGCCTGGTGGATGGCCGTGGCGCTGGTGGTGCTATACGTAGTGGCCGCCGGACACGAGCTGATCCCTGGTCTTTGTACCGATCCGCTTCGGATGGAAAACGACTGCGGGCTGTGCCACCTGGTGCATACCTTGGCGCTGGCTGCAGCTGCCGCTATCCTGTTGCCAAGTCTGTTTGCGCGGCAATGGTCTACAGGTTTTGTCCTGCATAAAGCCGTCGCTTCACCACTGTGGCGTGGATGTCTCTTGCGGGCCCCTCCGACTTTCCTCCTTCCCTAACCTCATCTTTTTTTATTGATGCTTCAATGGGCAGAACGGATCTGCCCAAAAACAAGGGCTTTGGTGCAGGTTTCGCAAGGAGTCCGACCAACCCTTATGAGGAAAACCACCCCCATGAAAAAACGTGGATTTACGCTAATCGAATTGCTTGTTGTGATCGCTATCATCGCCATCCTGGCGGCGATCCTGTTGCCGGCCTTGGCCCGAGCTCGTGAAGCAGCCCGCCGAGCATCCTGCGCCAATAACCTGAAACAGATCGGCCTCGTGCTTAAAATGTACGCCAACGAGAGCCGAAGCGGCATGTATCCCCCCATGAAAACCGTGGGGTGCGACGGTTCCGTCCGCGCCCTCGAACAAATATTCAATCCCGCCTCCGTTTTCCCTGAGTATCTCATCGATTTCAACATCCTGATCTGCCCCAGCGCCATGGGCGCATCCGACGCCGTTCGTCGTTGGGACGAAGGCGACACGACGAGTCCTTTCTGGCGCGAGTGGCAAGGATCGGGCGATGGCATGGTCGAACCCTGTGAAGTGGGCGACTATCCATACACCTACAGCGGCTACGTCGTGACGAGCGACATGACCCGGACCCCCGATCAGATCGACGCCTTGTTCACCAACCTCATGGATCCCCAGTTCGGGCTGGGGGCGCGGATCCTGACGAATCCGGGCGCGGCCGACGAAGACTGGCCCGTGGTGGTTCCCGGCTCCGGCGCGGCCGGCGGCAGCACCATCCCCCGCCTGCGCGAAGGCATCGAACGGTTCATGATCACCGATATCAACAACCCCGCCGGCGGAGCCCGGGCCCAGTCCACCATCCCTATCGTATGGGATATCGTGTGCGACAACCCGACCCATTTAAACCACGTGCCCGGCGGCTCGAACATCCTCTATATGGACGGCCACGTGGCCTTCGAGCGGTGGCCTACGGGCGGCTCCGGACCCGGCGGTACCTGGATCTTTGAAGAAGAAGACCTGGCGTTCCCCGTAGGTGGTGTTTTCCCGATGAACGCCGGCGGATTCGTCCTCCACGAAGCAGGCCACATCTACGCCGAATTGCTGCCGTAGACCCGCTCCGCGATAGCCTACTAATGCCACACGCCGCGCAGACTCCCCCGTCTGCGCGGCGTTTGCATATTCTCATATTATTATGAAATAGTAGGCTAAGACCATAGAAATGATTGGTAAGCATACACACCTGCTCTCAGCCGGCTTCTGCGATAAAAAGGGGGACGCCACGATGCGCAAACTACGGTGGATGGAATTTGGGGTGGTCTTGATCCTGATCGTCGTATTGGCCGTTTTGGGCATGAACTGGGCGCGGCAACGGCGCATTCGGACCGAGTTGCAGGCATGCCACAACAACCTGCGAGCCTGGCACACGGTTTTTCGTATGTATGCCGCCGAATCGCCGGGCAATCTCTATCCACCCATCATGCTCAAGGCCGATCTGTCGAATCGAATGTCTACTATCTTCGATCAACGGCCCGATTTGGTCACCCACAACAGGTTCATCCCCTCGCCACGAGGCGCTGCCATCTACCCGGACTACCTGACCGATCATGCCCTGTTGTTTTGCCCTTCGGCGGCCTACTTTGATATGGGCCAATTCGCCGCCTTGGTCGGCGACACCCTCGATGCGGACGACCTGTTCTCCCCAAGCTACGGCTATTACGGCTACTTGACCCCCGCATATCCCGACTGGGCCTTTCTTCTCGCCGCATTCAACCTGGTCCCCCACGATATCGAAGCGTGGCGGGTGCGTTCGTGGGCCGATTCCCCTATCGAACTTGAAAGCGAACTGGAGATTCCTTTTCTGTACACCTACATTCAGGCCAATGCATTCGGCCCCCCCTTCGGCGCACCGTTCGTCGGTGAAAACCTCCACACTTCTGTCGACTCTGAGGCGGCCAAAGCGCATCGGATTCATCCGTATACGGTGATCACTAAGGATTGGTCTGCCGCTCCCCCAGATACGGGCGAATTGGCGCAATGGATGGAGCAACCTCATCGGCATCGGTTCCACCGGTTGCAGGTGGGCGGCCACCGTCTTCTCGAACCCGCCCTGACGCTTTCTGAAAGCGAGGTCCCGGTGATGTGGGACCTTTGCGCCATGCCCGCCCCCGGAATGTTTATGCTCAATCACATGCCGGGTGGGAGCAATGTGCTGTTTCTGGACGGCCACGTCGAATTCGTAGCTTTCCAGGAACGATTTCCCATGCTTGGCGAAGTAGCCTCATTGAATAGCATTAGCGACGCCATGCCAGCCTCGTCCCCGTGGTTTTAGATTCATCTACCCCATGGGCCGGGGTTGTATCAAAACAACGTGGGATTCCGAGGGAAGGTAAATTGCTCAGTCATCATCTGCAAGCCCGCTATGCGCACATTACAGCGGAATGCGAATCACCGTGATGCTGATGGGCGCTAGCGATAGAGGCGCTGTGATGTCGACCGAAGGCAGTTCCTCGATGTCGATGACCCGTTCCTCGCCGGGATGATTGTGGGCGAGAGGGTCTTCGTGGGCGATAATCCACCCCTGACCATTTCCTTGGGGCGCGTAGCTTCCCGTATCGACGGTGACCTCATACCGATCCCAAGTGGGATTGACAAGACCAATAGTCAGGAAGCGGCCGTCTTCAGTAAGGGCGGCTGCCACATCGAGGCGTTCGTCTGTTCCGTCAACGGCGACCGGTTGCGTGCCGAATTCGTTGCGGTAGAGCATTAAAGGCAATGCGGTAGCCTCGAATTCAGCGGCCGTTCCCGTTGTCTTGATGCAACCGATGACGTTAACGGTCTGGGCATAGAAAGCCATGTGGACAATGTCCGACTGGCGGAAATACTCGTGGAGGCCGATGGCGATGCCCAGGGCGTCTTTCATAAAATAGCGCGTGCCCAGCTCGCCAAACACATGGGGACCATACCAATAGTTCCATTCGGTAAAGGCGATACGGATATCGCGGTCCGCGAGGTGATCCATTTCATTGCGATAGTGGCGGTGCATATTGGTGACATTTCGGATGGGCGCCAGGGGCATCTTGGCATGTTCCGTGATGTCCGGGCGGGACTGCAAATAGTAATGCTCGGCGATGTAGTCCATGTGGTCGGCGCATTCGGCGAGCATGCCCTCCGACCAAGGCCCGGCCTGGCCCGATGCGATGGTCTTGATGTCGGCGTCTACCTTACGCATCTTGTCGACCACCCAATTGTGCTTGAGCACATAGTGTTCGAGACGCATATAGCCCAACTGCCACGGGCCCCACATTTCGTTGCCGACGCACCACCAGGTAACATCAAACGGTTCGGGGCTGCCGTTCTCGGCGCGCCAGGCGCCCATGGGGGTATCCACTGCGCCATTGGCGTATTCAACTTGGGCCGCTGCCGAATGGGCGTCGCCGAAACCCGTGTTGACGGTGATCATCGGTTCCGCGTCGATGAGGCGGCACAGGGCAATGAACTCGTGCATGCCCATGTCGTTGGGCTCGATACCGGTCCAGGCGGGATTGGTTCGGGTGGGTCGGCGGTCGCGATCGCCCAGACCGTCGCGCCAATCGTAGCCGCTGACAAAATTGCCGCCGGGCCACCGGTAAATGGGGCTGTTGAGTTTTTTAAGCAGGGCCAGGGTATCGGCGCGAAAGCCTTGGATATTATCGCCGGGCATGAGTGACGCCGTACCGATGGTTAGGTTTCCTGTGCCGCGCCCCGTGATTTCGAACCGCGCATTTTCAGTGTCCGCTCCGGCACGAAACTGAAGGGGATAGGCGGCATAGGTGTCGGTCAGGTCTTCGATTATGACGCTGTCATAGGCGTCGTTGCCCCAATAAAGGCGCACCTCAACCGACTCGATTCCCGGCTCGGCCCGCAGCACAATCCGCCCCGTGTACGCTTTGTCGGCCTCGACGGCCAATCGTTCCTGATACATTCCGGCGGTATCGCCATGAAGCGTCATGCGTGGACTGTGTTCGCCCGACAGCGGATCCTCGACGCACATAGCAATGCGACCGGCATCGCCGAGGGGGACCCACGGAGACGCCGCCAACACTTCCGCGCCTTCGGGGGTCGTCTTCCATGTCGGTTCGTCAGCGGGGATGGGGAAATAGAACTTGCGGTCTTCCAACATCTCGGCCCAAATCCCGCCGTAAATGCAACGGCCCAGGTGTTCGATGAACTGACCGTAGATGTATTTCGAAATAGGCTCCGCATCGGGAGTTGCGAACATGGTGATCTCGGTGGCGATGGTCTCGGACTGGGGAGGCGTTATTTCACCCATAAACTCGAGCCGGATGTCGTCATACCAAGCAGTTCCGGTTGCCTCGCCCCAGCCGCCAAGCAATGCATTGACCTGCACGCTTTCGCCGCCGACGATCTCGAACTCACACTCAAGGTAGGTCCAGTCGTTATCGCCGGTAAGGGCCGGGGTCTGCGCTCCCTGGATGCCATGGATGTTGAGCAACGCCCCTTGGCCCGTCCCGGCGGCTACATCCTCGGTCTTCACCCAACCGGACAGTCGATACCGACCATAGGGGTGGATGTCCACGGATTGAAACCACGATGCATCGGCTCCATCGGTCGAATCGATACGTACGCTGTGGCCCCGCTCCCGCCCCTGCGGCTCGACATGAAAGGCGGCGCTTCCGGACCAACTGTGCCGCCGCCAGCCCTCGGGAAGATCGTCGGTTTGTCGTTCGAAAGTCGGGTTTGTGACCAGGTTAACATCCGGTTCGGGAACGACGCCCATCAAGGTGGACAACACGATACACAACATGACACTACTCCTCCATCCTTACGGCCCTTGGTCAAGCCGACTTTCGTCGGATACGCTGTAATGCTTGCATCGCAGTATACGCCACACGCTTCGGCCTGAACCAACCGGAGCGGCAAAGGATGGAAAAAACAGTCAGCGCCGACGCAGGATAACCTCAGCTGGCCGGTTTGCCTTCGCCTCCGTCTTCGCCGAGGCATCCGCCCTTACCGCTGGGACGTAGGTGGGGCCGGTGAATGTCTTCGAGGCCTTTCCATGCGTAGGGGTCTTCTCCGGCCACCATGACGATGTCGCGCCGGTCGAGCATGGCTTGGTGCATGCCCGGTTTTGGGAACCACGGCAGCAACGATTCGGCACTCATATAGTGGTTGACCAAGGCCCGGCGCAAACCCGAGGCCATGCGATTGGGTAAGGATCGATGCAGCAGATAGCCGTGAAAGACCACAATGGCTCCCGCCTTCACCTCGACGGGTACGGCGTCTTCGTCGCGATAGGGAAACCCGATGGATTCGGAGCTGCAATCGAACCGGGGGTCATTCTGCTGCTCTTGGGGCCAAAGAATGCCCCGTTTGTGGGACCCCGGCAATACCCACAGACAGCCATTGTCCTGGTGGGCATCTTCGATGGCAATCCACGCCCCTGCAAGGGATCGGTCTCGGGTGGGGATGTAGCCTTCGTCTTGGTGCCATGCTTGCCCCGGCATGCCCGCCGATTTGATAAACAACATGGACTGCATGCATTTCACGTTTGGTCCGATGACGTTGACCAAGGTATCGACAATGGCCGGGTGGGTGATGTATTTCGCCATAACGGGCGACACCTTATGGGGGAAATGGATACACAAATGCCGCGCCAACAGATCCTCGTCGGACTCATCGGGCCCCGGCGGTTCGCTGCCTTTGATTTCGCCGTAGTGACGACGGCATATGGCGAGCGTATCCCGGCGCAGTTCCTCGATTTCCTCGGCGGATACGGCCCCATCGAGAACGAGGTAGCCCTTCTCCCGGTATTCGGCTACGTGCTCCTCGGAGATGCCCGTGTATGGCTTGGCTTGGGGGGTAGTTGCAACGCTCATGATGCTCCCTCACGGTGTTGGGAATGCCCGGCATGGTCTCCCGTCCAACTGCTGACGCATCCCTTCTGGGTTCGGTTTTCTACATCCGATGGGAACACCACAGAGGATCAAAATGTGACCCCGGTGATCGGGGGCGTTGCCGTCAACCTTCAGTTGAACTGGATTCGTCCGTTTTTAACTGAGAGGCCTTTTGGCTGATTTCATCAATGGAAAGGCTATCGTCCAGACCTTGGCGCCATTTGGTATAATCGAACCGCTCCCTCTGAATAAGCGCAATGAAACGCTCTGCCTCCACATCTCCAAGTGCTTCGGCAAGGACCTGAAGTCCCCTTATCTTAATCTCTGTATCGGATATCACTGTGAGTCTTTCCTAATAAATGCATATTTTACAGCCATGCTGAATGGCGTCCTGGATCAGTTTACGTATTAGGTATTTCCCTACCCATTAGCAGTGTCACGTAATACATTGTGGAGCAAAAATGATCCCGAATATTCGGGGTTATCGATATCATGCGTAAAGCAGCCGGCGACCTTTGGGCTCGGGAATTGGGTCACCGAATTCCTCGGCCGTCTCGATCCACAGCCGCATGGCTTCTTTGGCATGGGCCAGCGCTTCTTCATGTGATGCCCCATGAGCAAAACACCCAGAAAGCTCAGGCACTTCGGCCACGAAGGCATCGTCTTCGCTGCTCCAAAATAGGATCACTTCGTATTTGTTCATCATAGATCATCTCCGAGCCGTTTTGGCGCAATCCGTTTCCGATTACCATCGCCACGCATGGGTTCTCACCATCAGGGGCCCGTCAGGGGTTTGAGAGTCACATGCACAGTTTCCTGCTCACCATCACTCCAGGTGAGTTCGAGGGTCAATGTCGCTTCGTCGACTTTGGTTGACAGGTCCTCCAGGAGAAGCGTATCCCCTCGATAGGGCAGTAGGAGCGTGGAGATAATCCAGCCGTCGTCGCGTTCGGCTTCGAACACCAACCAGGGGGCCTCATGGCGCACGCCGTATTCGGGGGAATACCATCCCGATTGTTCCCGCATCTCAGGGTCGCCCCGAAGGGGGATAAGAGCGATGTTGCCCTCAGGAAACGTGGTGGTCACGCCATCGAATTGGTCCAACGGCCATAGCGTCGTCGGCAGGAAATGCCAGTTCTGGGCGTAGGTCCGAGGGGTCGTGTCCCGCACGGTGACCCGGTCGGTGACGATCCAATATCGGTCGTCCACCATGGTTATCTGCCGATCGTGGATGATGGCGTCTTCGGGAGCATTTCTACCGGCCAGATGGCGATACCCGGCGTGCCACGCATGGATCTGTTTGTCAGCGCCTTCCAGGTCGGCGTGTATCAATCCGCGTGGCGGATTGACGGTCTGATTCGCGCCGTCGATGGACAGGGTGTTTTGAAAGGGCGTGCTCATAAACAAGGCGCGGGCGTCGTCTTCGGTGTGGTAGCGATAACGACCGGGCATGACGATGAGGGGCTGCCCATAGGCATAGCAGTCGAGGCTCATCAGCCGATATCCGCCCCGTCCATAGGGTCCGAAGTCGAACATAAGCCACCGCTGATCGCGGCCATCGTCCCACGGGCTCCGCAACGAGGCAAATCCACCTTCAGAAAAGAGCCGGTTCTGCCACTCGGGCCGTTCGCCCTCGGTCCCGCCGCTGGCCAGGTAAAGCAGGTCGGGCCGATCGAACATCCCGGCCAACTCACGCAACCGGCTCCCCATATGGGCGCTGTCGGAATCGCCAAACTGGGGAATCGAAAGATCCGGACGGGTATAGGCGGCGGCAAAATCGAGTATGTGGTCCACCCGTTCGGTAAACTCGTCGGGAAGGTCCACCTCATGGGCCTGGACAATATGCCAGAACTGGGTGAGTTGCCGCAGCATGACGTTATGGTAGCTCGGGCTTTGGCCTCGGTAGACGCCGTCCGGATGGGTGGCCGTTAGGAATTGATGGACCATGCGTTCCGTGGCATCGTTGAACCAGGTGGCAGCATCGGAAAACTCAGGGAAATAGGCCCCGGCCTGTAGGGTCCCCTGGGCTTCCATGGCTCCCCAGTTGCCGCCCGAGTATCCATCGAAGCCCCGGCGATTGAGGGCCTCCGCCATGGCATGGATGTTGTCGAGGAACACGACCAGGGCAGCGCCATCGAAGGCCTCGGCCTGAACCGCGACGGGAAACAAACGGATCCAATTGGTCAGGCGTAGACCGTTTTCAAGACGCCGGGGAAAGTCCGCCGGAACCTGCCGATCCCACTCGTGCAACTGATGGACAAACTCCTCGACGTAACGGGTATCGCCCGTCTGCCGCCATTTCTCCACCAAGGTTTGGAAATGGGTATGGCGATGAAACATGAAGCCCCATTCCGGATCGTAAATGGTATGGCGCCAATCGATGCCGTCTTCGAACTCGACGGTTTCCTTTTCGAAGGTGAACCGGTGGGTCAGGATATCGTCGGGATGGCTTGTGTCGTGAATGGCCTCATCGATGGCATCGAGATTGCGCAGCGGCGCTTCGACATCGAAATGATAGGCCATGTCCCGTTCGCGGTAATAGGTCAGCAAGGTGTCAACGGCCTCCTCGACCGATGCCGTACGCGCAGCTTCGGACACGGGAGCCAGCTCGGGCCGATCAAGGTCCAGTCGCTCCAACACCGACCGCATGCGTCTGGTTTCCACCCCGGGCGAAGCGCATGCGAAGGTCATCATTCCGACAATGCCAACGATCACAGCAGAATGCATCATGGGTCATCTCCTTCTTGATTTGACACGTTTGCCCCATTGGCATTGTACGCTATCATATTCGTTCACTTTGCACAATCACGGAACGTGGTTGACGGTGGATGCGTAACATGATAGGGTGCAGTTGACGCAAACGAAATCTGTTATCCGAAAACCAATGGAGATGCCTCGAATGAGCGTATCGCGCAGACGATTCATGGAACGCTGTATAGCCGCTGGGGGCGCGACTCTATTTGGCGCCTGCCTGAGCGCGGAACCCCCAAAACGCCCCCACGAGGGAAACTGGAAACCGGCCTACGAGAAACTTGAGGAGGCGGGCCTGTTTGAGGAACGAATTGAACAGGCGGATCGGATCTTCGAGGAATGCGTATTATGCCCCCGTCAATGCGGAGTCAACCGAAAGAACGGAGAAAAGGGCTTCTGCCAAG
>PWNM01000011.1 GCA_003557825.1 Candidatus Hydrogenedentota bacterium
CGGTAGTTGCGCTTCCAGTCGAAGACCAAGACGGGTTTGCCGTGTAACAGCAGTTGCCGGAAGATCTCGAAACCAAGGTTGGTTTTTCCGGCCCCGCTTCTCCCGAATACGCCTACGTGCTGGATCCACTCGTGTTCCCGCAGGCCGAAGGGGTACAAGGAACGCCCGGCGTATTCCACCCGACCCAGCGCATAGGGTCCCATGGCCTGGCTTTCCGACGGGGGGACCAGACCCACCGGATTGTCTTCCAACGACCCGGTCAGATGTTTTCCGGCGAGCACGTCCAGATAGGTCTCGATCTGTTTCTTGCCGCTCTCGTCCTCGGCGCAATAGGCCAGATACAATTGTTCCATTTGCTCCCCCAGGATGGGCTTGAGGCGTCGGCAGAGTTCGCGCACCTGTTCGGGCCGGCGCGAGGCGAACTCAGGCATATCTCGTACCTCCGTTAGAAACATCCGTCGGGGTGACGCCGCTGAGCAGGGCGCTTCGACGGCGGATGGCCTCGTAGTCCCGCGTCAGCTCGAAGAGTTTCTCGCGCAACTCGACGCTGTCTTTCCAGAAGGTCAGTTCCTCGCGGCGCTTTTGTTCTTCCAACTGCATGAGCATGCCTTCGACCCGCGTCGCCCGGCGGTGGTTGTCCAGCTGGTAGTGAAGTTTCGCGCCGAACAACTCCTGTTGGAGCGCCATATGCCGGTGGGCGATGTCCGCCACCATGCGGCGATGGAGTCGGGCGCGCTCATCCAGCAAGTGGGCGAGATGCTCGAGGGCCAAATGGTGTTGCCGTTGCTGGTTCCCGAACACCTGGTCGACCAACGAGTCCGGAGGGCTATCATACGGACTGTCCAGCAGATCGCGCAGGGTTGCCGCATCCGCCGCCATGGAAAACG
The DNA here is from genome assembly GCA_003557825.1 of Candidatus Hydrogenedentota bacterium. Lineage (GTDB taxonomy): Bacteria > Hydrogenedentota > Hydrogenedentia > Hydrogenedentales > SLHB01 > PWNM01. The sequence continues at coordinate 888 of PWNM01000011.1, forward strand.
GCGCCTCGTACCCATCTTCCGCAAAACGCAGCAGTTTCGAGTCCGGATACGTCAGCGGCCGCGCCGAGTAGCCACTACTCGCGCCATAGGCGGATTCTGAAGCCGAAATGCGGTAGCCATACATGGTGTCATCCTCCAATGACGACACATGGCAAAGCCGGTTTATAAAGGTTTCGGTGGGGGAAAAGCCCGTTTACAAGCCCCGATCATTGAAACAGGGCAAGCCGTTTCATCCTGGCAAATCCCCCTATCTCCGCTTGGTTTCTATTGTTTTGCTGACGGATGGTCCAAATGGGCCCTGTCGTCGGTCTATATAGTTGGAAAAGGATGTGAATGGTACCAACTATGGAGGATCCATCATGTACGACTGGCAAAAAGACGACCAATTCCCGAAATGCATCGACTGGCCGCTGCGTAAAGAGCCATCGAAAAAGGCCCACTTGCCCGTGCCTCTTGATTGCCCCAAGGCCCTTGAAGCGCAGAGCCGCCGGGACGCCATCAGCTACGTGGCCCAGAATGAGACAAACCTCGTCGCGGATTGGCTTGTTACGCGTAAAGAAGGCGAACGGAACATGCGGGTGGATTTTGAGGCGGAGTCTCGAAGCCGCAACCTTCTGGGGAAAGGGGAACGCATGCGGGTGTCTTTGCAGGTGGAAATCTGGTGACGGCTTAACCCAGAGGAGACTCTATCCATGAAACGCAGATCAGATTCAGACCATTCAGGAAGCGTAAATCCGCTCGCTGCCGCAACCGTGGGAACCGGCGTAGTAGCGCTTGTGACGATGGCGCTTTGTCCGCTGTTGGCTCCCTTCAGCTTCTTTGCCTTCGTGCCGTTTTATAGGCTCGCGCAAGCCGATGGGGACCGGGAGGCGGATGCTCAGGCGGCGAAGCAGGCCGATCGCCTTGCCGAGACCTGGAAACGGTCGCGTCGGCTTGGCGAACGGGGCATTACGGTGTCCGCGTCGGTCCGTAAAGGAGAAGGGGGGCTGGATAAAACCGTCACGCGGACCTATCACTATGAACTGGATGACGATGAGATGTGAGCAGGCGCATTCGGGCTTTGTAACAATCAGGCATTGCGCGCCTTGTGCTGCATGATGCGGACAGATCTGTGAAGAACCGGGCTGAGGCGGCCGATATCCGGACAAGCCCCGGGGCGTACCCCATCATCGGGACCGGGCATGACAAAAGAAAGGAGTCTGGGGATTATGTGGATGATAAGCCAAGCGCTCGTGGCTGCGGCAGTGGTTCCTATCGTGGCGGTCGTTTGTCTGCGCGTCTTTGCTGAAATCGGCTACAACGGTCTGTCGCGAATAACGCTCACATTGTGCGTGGCCGGGTTATCCGCGTTGGGGATTGTGTATGGCCTGCCGCCGACTCGTTCCGGTGACGCCATGCGCTATTTGCTCATTCCCTATGCTGCGCTTGGGCTTTCTCTTCTTCTGCTGCAGGTTCTGGTATGGCTCGGGCGCGTGCGTCGGCTATGGCTTCGGGGGGAGCGCAATCGTTTCGGTTCCTTCGAACGTCTTCGTGACCGGCATGGGCGACATCCGGGTCCCCGAGGATTGCCCGAGGCCAAGGGCGGCAAGTTCCTGAACAGGAAGAAATGAGATAGCCATTACGCTGCAAGCGACGATAGTGCGCTCAACCGTCCGCCGATTTGTCGTATGCGCCAGTGAAGGCTCTTCCCTATAGGCGCATCACGGGAACGCATCTGCTTTTTCCCTCTCCGATACCCATCATGCCGGTACGAATGCTGTCCTGGGTCGGTCTATATCTGTGGAACCTGATCACACGGGTTCAGGAAAGGAGGCCGGCCTAATGAACAGACAGCCGCGTCATGCCGGCGAGCGTGACTACTGGAAACGCGATCAGCCCCTCTCGGTGCGACGAAAGCAGGTCGATATGTTCTGGGACATCTTTATTCATCGGACCCATCCTGTCATGCTGCAACAGGACGATGGCAGCTATCGCAAGGAAGACCGAACCCTGACCCGGCGCGATGTGGTGAATCACCTGCTCGGAACCTGCACGTTGGGGATCCTGCCCAATTCGGACGAGACCGTGAAACTCGGCGTGGTGGACGTGGATTACGCCAG
>PWNM01000027.1 GCA_003557825.1 Candidatus Hydrogenedentota bacterium
ACATCCGGCGCGGTCGCACGTTCGAGAGCAGTCGCGCCGTCTTCAAGGCTATAGGTCTCCGATATCATGGGCCGCACATCCACGGTCCCCAGGGCCAACGCTTCGAGAGCGGGACGGAACGGGCCACATCGCGATCCAATGATGCGGACTTCGTTGATGACCGGCAAACTGAGGTTGCCCGTGGTCTCCCCCGCGATGGTCGATTTGAGCACCACGGTTCCTTCGGGGCGAACCAGCGCCAGGGCCTGACCGAGCCCTTCGGCCGATCCCGTGGCTTCGACGACAAGGTCCGCGCCGGGCTCGACGCTGTTGATATCGGTCGTCGTTGCGATGTCGCGTCGCCGGAGCAGGTCAAGCTTCTCATCGTGCCGGCCCACGCAAACGAGATCGTAGGTATGGAGCGAAAGCACTTGCGCGATGAGTTGCCCCAATTTGCCGTCGCCCAATACGACGACGCGGTCTTCGGGGTTGATCCTGATCTGCTCCGTGATGCGAAACGCCGCAGCCACGGGTTCGGCAAACACGGCCACGTCGTCGCTGACGGAGTCGGGCACGAGGTGCAGATTGGCTTCGGGCAGCACGAGATACTCGGCGAAGGCTCCGTCCCGTCCGGCGATGCCCAACACGGTGCGGTTCAGGCAATGATTCGGCATTTCGAGTTCGCAATAGCGGCACGTTCCACAAACACAGTTGATCTCGCCCACGACGCGTTTCCCGACGAGATGGGCGTTTTCCGCCTGCTCGACTACGCCCACAAACTCGTGGCCCGGCACGCCCTGGAATCCCATATAGCCCTTCAAAATCTCGATGTCCGTGTTGCAGACGCCGGCCGTCGTGACCCGCACCAAGGCCTCGCCCGCGACCCGCTCGGGCACAGGCATTTCGGTAACGTGGACTGTTCCATCAAAGGTCAATGCGCGCATGGATATGGTCTCTGTTGCTCCCCGGGTATCCTATCGCCCCGTATTCAACACGACCGGCAAACCTATGTCAAGAAAATGGGAACGGACGAGTATCTTGTAACGTACCATAGATCGTGTTTCGTCAAGTGTCCTGCAAGGGTTATGCTATGATGGGCATGCAAAATGATGATTGGCTACATGGGGAAACCCTGGTGTTATGCGACGTATACTCGTGACCGGCGGGGCCGGATTTATCGGCTCGAATTTCGTCCGCTATCAACTCGAACGCTATCCCGACGTTCACATCGTCGTGTTCGACAAACTGACCTATGCGGGCAATCGCGCCAATCTGGTCGATCTCGATTCGAGTCGGTACACGTTTGTTCTCGGCGATATTGCCGACAGACCGGCCCTCGAAACCGCGCTCGACGGATGCGATGCCCTCGTCAATTTCGCCGCAGACACCCATGTGGACCGGAGCATCATGGGCGCGTCCGAGTTTATCGCCACCAATGTGACCGGCGTGTATACCATAGCCGAATGCGTTCGTGCCCTGGGCATCCCCCGGGCGGTCCTGGTTTCCACGGATGAAGTGTACGGCAGCATCGATGCCGGCGCATTCCGCGAGACCGACCCGGTGGCTCCGCGCAATCCCTATGCGGCGAGCAAGGCCAGTGGCGACCTTATGGCGCTGGCCCACCATGCGACCTTCGGGACGCCGCTCATCATTACTCGGGGTTCGAATACCTACGGTCCTTATCAGCATCCCGAGAAAGTGTTGCCCTTGTTCGTTACCAACGCACTCGAAGGGAAACCGCTGCCTCTGTACCGGGGCGGCGAACACAACGTGCGGGACTGGCTTCATGTGCGGGACCATGGCGCGGCCATCGATTGTGTGTTACGCAAGGGCACGCCCGGCGAAATCTATAACATTGCCGCCGGCAATGAACGGGAGAACCTCGAATTGACGCGGAAGATTCTCGAACTGACCGGCAAGGACGAGTCGCTGATACAGCCCGTGCCGGACAGACCCGGCCACGACCGACGCTATGCGGTGGATGCATCGAAACTACGGTCCCTGGGATGGGTCCCCGAAGTGCCCTGGGATGATGGCATAGCGGCTACAGTCGCGTGGTATTGCGAACATGAAACGTGGTGGCGGCCGCTCAAGTCGGGTGAGTTCGTTGAGTACTACCGTCGGCAATACAGGGTCCAGCCATAGGCGCAGATGGAGAGGAAGCAAATACGGTGCGGATTGGGATAATTGGAATGGGCTATGTCGGGCTGCCATTGAGCGTAGCCTTTGGCAAGTCGGGCCTGGATGTCGTCGGGATCGATGTGGACGCGGAACGGGTCGACGCCCTGAATGCGGGCCGGTCCTATGTGCTGGATGTGCCGGCGGCGGATGTACATGCGCTCGTTGAAGCCGGTCGGCTAACGGCCACCGCCGATTTTTCGGCCCTCGATTCGGTCGAGGCCGTATGCATCTGTGTCCCTACGCCGCTCACCAAGACCAAAGATCCGGATATCTCATACATCGTTCATGCCGTCGAGGAAGTTGCTCAGCATCTACATCCCGGCATGCTTGTGGTCCTCGAGAGCACCACCTATCCCGGCACGACAGAGGAACTCGTGCGGCAACGACTCGAGGAATCGGGTCTGAAGGCGGGGGGCGATTTCTATCTGGCGTTTTCGCCCGAGCGGGTCGACCCGGGCAACAAAATCTATACCACGCGGAATACGCCCAAGGTGATTGGAGGGGTCACCCCCGCTTGCACCGAACGGGCCATCGCCCTTTACAACCATGCCGTGGATCACCTGGTCCCCGTGAGCAGCCCGAAGACCGCCGAAATGGTGAAGCTGCTCGAAAACACTTTCCGGGCAATAAACATCGGTTTGGTCAACGAACTGGCCATCATGTGCGATCACCTCGGTGTGGACGTATGGGAAGTCGTCGAAGCAGCCAAGACGAAGCCCTTTGGGTTCATGCCCTTCTATCCCAGTCCAGGACTTGGAGGGCACTGCATCCCGGTGGATCCGCTGTACCTGTCGTGGAAGCTTAAGTCCATCAACTACACGGCCCGGTTCATTGACCTGGCCACGACCATTAACTCGAGCATGCCTGAATACGTGTTCCGCAAGGTGAGCGATGCGTTGAACGACGACCGTAAGAGCGTCAACGGGAGCCGCGTACTGGTATTGGGCGTGACCTACAAACCCGATGTGAGCGATATCCGTGAATCCCCGGCCCTGGATATCATCGCATTGCTGTTGGAGAAAGGGGCGGACGTCGCCTATGCCGATCCCTATGTGCCCGCGCTGGATATCATGGGGACGCAGTTGTCCCCCGTTGATCCCGCGGAAGGCGTAAGGGGATTCGACTGCGTCCTAATCTGCACAAACCACAGCGCCTTCGATTACGCCGCCATCCTGGCCGAAACGCCCCTGGTCTACGACGCCCGAAATGCGACAGCGGGCCTCGAAATTCCCCCCACGTGTCGCGTCGTACGGCTCTAGCTGGATGTTAAGGCGTTGTCGGATAACGCCGACTGGCAGGGCGTTGAGGCCGGTGTATAGCTCAATACATAGGCACAAGCATGAAGGGCATGAAGCGACCGTGTGCGGAGCGCTGAAGGGTTCACTTCACAATACGGGCGGGTTAGTAGGCGTCGCGTTGGTGGGCTCGGATGCGGGAGACGGCGCGGCGAAGGGCGAATTCGGCGCGCATGTGATCGATGTCTGCGTCACGTTTTTGGAGGCGTTCCTCGGCCCGTTCTTTGGCTTTTTCGGCGCGTTCCACGTCGACTTCTTCTTCGCGTTCGGCGGTCTGGGTGAGAATGAGGATCTGGTTTTGGACGACCTCGGCGAAGCCGCGGTTGATGGCGAAGAAATTTTCGCTGCCGTCCGTGCCGCGGACGATCATCACGCCGACGCTGAGGGTGGCGAGATAGGGGGTGTGGTTGGGCAGGACGGTAAACACGCCCTTGGCGCCGGGTATGGTGATCTCGCGCGCCTCGAGAGAGACGGGAGCCCGGTCGGGCGTACTCAATTCGAGTTTGAGGGTATCCGTTTGGACGGTCACTCGCTATCCGCTCCCAGTTTTTTGCCTTTTTCGATGGCTTCTTCGATGGCTCCGCAGTACATGAACGCCCCCTCGGAGAGTTTGTCGTGTTCGCCGGCGAGGATCTCGGCAAAGCTGCGGATGGTGTCTTCGAGGGAGACGTAGCGCCCGGGCATGCCGGTGAATTGTTCGGCGACGAAGTTGGGCTGCGACAGGAATCGCTGGATTTTACGGGCCCGGCTTACGGTCAGTTTGTCTTCTTCGGACAGCTCGTCCATACCAAGAATGGCGATGATGTCCTGGAGGTCTTTGTAGCGTTGGAGGATCTCCTGCACGCCGCGGGCGACCCGATAGTGCTCGTCGCCGACGATGCGAGGGTCGAGGATGCGGCTGGTGGAATCGAGGGGATCCACGGCGGGATAGATGCCCAGTTCGACGATTTGTCGGGACAAGACGGTCGTGGCGTCGAGATGAGCGAAGGTGGTGGCCGGCGCCGGGTCGGTAAGGTCGTCGGCGGGCACGTAAATGGCCTGCACCGAGGTGATCGAACCTTTTTTGGTGGAGGTGATGCGCTCTTGTAACTCGCCCATTTCGGTGGCGAGGGTGGGCTGATATCCCACGGCGCTGGGCATGCGCCCGAGCAGGGCGGACACTTCGGACCCGGCTTGGGTGAACCGGAAAATGTTGTCGATGAAGAGCAGCACGTCCTGATTTTGGACATCGCGGAAGTATTCGGCCACGGTGAGACCGGTCAATCCGACGCGGGCGCGGGCTCCGGGGGGTTCGGTCATCTGACCATAGACCAGGGCCGCTTTGTCGATAACGCCGGATTCGGTCATTTCGAGCCAGAGGTCGTTGCCTTCGCGGGTCCGCTCGCCCACGCCGGCGAAAACGGAATAGCCGCCGTGTTTGGTGGCCACGTTGTGGATGAGCTCCATGATGAGCACGGTTTTGCCGACGCCGGCTCCGCCGAACAAACCCGTCTTACCGCCTTTTGAATAGGGCGCCAGGAGGTCGATAACCTTAATACCAGTTTCGAAGATCTCGGCGGAGGTTTCGATATCTTCGAACGTGGGCGCGGCGCGGTGGATGGGCCAGCGTTCGTCGCTTTCGACGGGGCCTTTTTCATCCACGGGATTGCCGATGACGTTGATGATGCGGCCGAGGGTGGCGTCGCCGACGGGGGCGGTGATGTATTCGCCGGTGTCGATGACTTCCATGCCGCGTACGAGGCCTTCGGTGGCGTCCATGGCGATGGCCCGGACGGAGTTTTCGCCCAGGTGCTGGGCCACCTCAAGAATCAAGGTGGTGTCGTCGTCCCGTTTGATGGACAAAGCATTATAGATCGGGGGAAGGTGCCCCGGCTCGAACTTTACGTCCACTACCGGGCCGATCACCTGGGAAACCTTGCCTGCTTGCATCTGTGCCTCCATAGTCGGGCGCGGGTTAGAGGGCCTCGGCGCCGCTGACAATCTCGATCATTTCCGTGGTGATGGCGGACTGGCGGGCGCGGTTGTAGGCCAGCGTAAGCCGTTCGATGACGTCATCGGCGTTGTTCGTCGCCGAATCCATGGCCGTCATGCGCGCGCCGTGCTCGCTCGCGGCGGATTCAAACAGAATCCGATGCATCTGAATGTGCAAATGCCGCGAGAGCAGTTCCGTCAACACCCCCTCCTGTGAGGGTTCGTACAAATAGTCCACTACCACTTCGCCTTGTTCCGGCGGCTCGAAGGGGAGCAACCGTTCCATGGTAAGATTCTGCGAAATGGCCGATTTAAACTCGTTATATATGCAATATACCCCGGCGAACTCGCCTTGTAAAAAGGCTGCGACCTGTTCGTCGATAAGCTCGCCGGCCACGCGGAAGGGGTTGTCGTCCATCACGTTACGATAGGTGTTCCGGATGGTGGTCCGCCGTCGGCGCAGGGCTTCGATACCTTTTCGGCCGATGACAGTGAGCTCAACCTCCTTGTCGTTAAACTCGTCCGACAAGGTTTTCATGGTGTGATTGATGACATTGCTGTTGAACCCGCCACAGAGTCCCCGGTCGGAGGTGACGACGATGAGGCCGATCTTGCCGCCGTTGTCCTGACGCAGCAGGGGATGGACCTCGTTGTTGGCCCGCAGGGCGACCCGATTAACCAGATCGCGCATTCGGTACGCATAGGGTCGAGCCCGCTCGATGGCTTCCTGTGAACGGCGCAATTTGGCCGCCGCCACCATTTTCATCGCGCGGGTGATCTTCTGCGTGCTCTTGACGCTGCCGATTCGGCGTTTTATGTCGCGAAGACTCGCCATGATTCCTTATTCCTTGGTGCGTCAGTCGTTGGACGACGCGAAGGACTCCGTAAACTTGGTCAATATGTCGTCGAGGCGCTGCTGGGTTTCGTCGCTCATGACGCCCTGCTCGACAATTTCTTTGAAAATATCGCTGTGTTCCGCTTGGAGGAAGGCAAACAGCTCGGTTTCGTAGCGCTGGATGTCCTCGGTGGGGATACCGTCCAGTTTACCTGATGTGGCGGCATAGATGATGGCCACCTGCCGTTCGACGCCCCGGGGCTCATATTGGGGCTGTTTAAGGATCTCGACGAGCCGCATGCCCCGGTTTAACTGGGCTCGGGTAGCCTTGTCGAGGTCGCTGCCGAATTGGGCGAAGGCCTCGAGTTCGCGGTATTGGGCCAAATCGAGCCGCAAGGTGCCGGCCACCTTTTTCATGGCCTTAATCTGGGCGTTGCCGCCCACACGCGACACGCTGATACCGGCGTTTACGGCGGGGCGCACGCCCGAGTAGAACAGGTCGCTTTCGAGATAGATCTGGCCGTCCGTAATCGAGATAACGTTCGTCGGGATGTACGCCGACACGTCACCTGCCTGAGTCTCGATAATGGGCAGGGCCGTCAGGCTGCCGCCTCCCCGAGCATCGCTCAGTTTGGCCGACCGTTCCAGCAACCGAGAATGGAGATAGAATACGTCACCAGGGTAGGCCTCACGCCCCGGAGGCCGTCGCAACAGCAACGACAACTGCCGATAGGCCACCGCATGCTTGGATAAATCATCGTAGACGAGCAGGACATGCTTGCCCTGGTCGCGGAAATACTCGCCCATAGCGCAGCCGGCATAGGGTGCGAGATATTGCAGCGGAGCGGGATCGGAGGCCGATGCGCTGACCACGATACTGTATTCCATGGCGCCGTTTTCGCGCAGGTCCTCGACCACCCGGGCCACGGTGGACCGCTTTTGGCCGATGGCGACGTAGATGCAGATGACATCGGTGTCTTTTTGATTGATAATCGTGTCGATGGCGATGGCCGTTTTACCCGTTTGGCGATCGCCGATGATCAGCTCGCGCTGGCCCCGGCCGACGGGCGTCATGGCATCGATGGCCTTGATCCCGGTCTGGAGGGGCTCACATACGGGTTGCCGGTCGACAATGCCCGGCGCGATTCGTTCGACGGGATTGAATTCATCCGATTCGATGGAACCACGGCCGTCGAGGGGTTCGCCCAAGGAGTCCACCACGCGCCCGATGAGGGCATCGCCCACGGGCACCGACGCCACACGGCCGGTCCGTCTAACGGTGTCGCCTTCCGCAATAAGCTCGTAATCGCCGAAAAGCACTGCGCCGACGTTGTCCTCTTCGAGGTTCAGCGCCATGCCGCGGACATCATGGGGGAAATCGAGCAATTCGCCGCCCATGGCGTTTTCGAGGCCATAAATGCGGGCAATACCGTCGCTCGCCTGGATCACCGTGCCCACCTCGGAAATATCGACCGTTGCTTCGTAGTCAGCAATACGGTTTTTGATGATTTCGGTGATCTCGGTTGCCTGTATTTTCATGAAAACCTATCTCCTCCACGGACTCGGGCCGGGAACCGCTTACACTTCTTCCGCTATCAGCGACTGTTTGATATTTTCAAGCCGCGTACGCAGGCTGCCGTCGATTATTTCGCCACCCAACCGCGTCACGACGCCCCCAAGGAGCGATTCGTCCACGCTGCATTTCATCCGCACGGTCTTGCCGCAATATCGCGACAGGCTTTCGCGGAGTCGAAGCTCCTGCTCGGCGGTCAACGGCAGGCGCGTGGTAACCTGCGCGGTGATCCGGTTGAGCCGTTCATCGGCAAAACCATGGAACGCCTCGGCAATATGAGGCAACAAGCTCATCCGACCGCGGCGCAGTAACTCGTGCATCATCCGCCGGACCGGTACCATCACGTCCAGCTTGGTGAGTACGTCGTCCATGACCTGTTGACGGTCGGCCACGTCGATAGCGGGATTCGACAGGCAACTGTGCAAGTCATGATGTTCGGTGAACAGCTCGCTGATCTCGGCGAGGGATTCGGCTGCCGGATCGAGTTGGTCCGGATCCGTCAATGCCGCACTCAAGGCGCCCGCATACCGCTCTGCAATCAGATAATCAGCCATGGGCTTGCTTCCGTTCGTCCAGGGCCTGGACATATTCGTCTATCAGGGCCGATTGCCGTTCGGTCTTCGCGCTTTCATCGAGCTTCTTCGCCAATCGGTCGATGGCCTGTTCGACCAGCTCCTGTTTTACTTGCATGGCGGCCTGCTGCATCTCGACGCGCTTTCGTTCCTCAGTCTCCTGGTCAATCTGGGCCAGACTTTGCTCGGCTGTCTCGCGAATGCGGGCGACCTCCTGCTCAATCATCGCGTCGGTCTGCGAGGCGATCTGTTGCTTTTCATCGGGCAGCTGTTGGATCTTTTTATTGGCTTCGTCCTTGCGCTGTTGGGCCTCTTCGCGGGCCGCCTTGGTCTGTTCGATCCGAGTGCGGACCTTTTTAACCTGACCGTCCAGGAAGTCGATCAACGGCCTCCAACCAAATCTAAGGATGAGCGCAAGCATGGCCCCAAAATTCAGGAACTGGAAATAGAGATTGTACCGATCGATCCGACGGCGCTCGGCGATAAACTCGGGACGGCTCTCGTATTCCTCGACAAACTCGATCTGCTCATACAATAAATTCAGGTCGGGTTCGAGATGAGGCCGCTGTTCGTACATTTCCTCAATCAGATGGGGCCGCTGCGAATACAGTTTATAGGCCTCGCTCTTTGTGATCGATAGATAAACGTCGTGCTCGTCGCCATATTCGTCTAGGTAGTCCTGCGAATAATTTGGGCCCCCGAACAACACAATGGGCGGGATGGCCAGCACGATGTATACGATCAAAAGGGTGAGGAGAAACCGTTTCGGGCTCATACGGTGAGTCCTTTCGAGCGAAGCCACTCCTCGAGGGCTTCCGTCAGGTCGGCGCTCAGTTCGTCGTAATGGCTGCGTTCCTGCTCAACCTGTTCGTGCGCCTCGGCCCGAACTTTCTCGACCACCGAATCCCCTTCACGACGTCGCCGCATCACCTGGTCGGCCCGTTCATCCATCGCCTCGCGTCGGGCCTTTTCAAGCCGTATCGTGGCCTGGCGCCGAGCCGAGGCCATATCTTCATGAAACTTTTGTTCCAGCTTGGCCGCTTCGCGATTGTTTTCCTGCGCTTGTTCCTCGTTTTGCTCGACGGTCTCTTCCCGTTTGTCCATCGTCCGCAAGACGGGGATCAGGACAATGCGGTGCGTCACCCCCAAAAAGAGGAGGAACAGCAGCAGCTGAACGACAATCGTGAAGTTGAAATCAACCATGGCCGAATGGGGTCTCGTCTGTTGGTTAGCTCAGCACAAACAGAATCAGGAAGGCCACCACCAGCGAGTAGATACCCGTGGTTTCGGACACGGCCTGACCCATAAGCATGGTGCGGGTGAGCAAACCGGCGTTTTCCGGCGAGCGGCCAATGGCTTCGCACGCTTTGCCTGCGGCGAATCCCTGACCGATCCCCGGCCCGATGGCGCCGAAACCCATGCACATGCCCGCGCCAAGCATCGCTCCGGCCAGACGAATGTCGTCGCCCGTGATGGCCGAAGTTGCCTCGGGAAGCTGCTCAGCCGCCTGAGCCATGGCGGTCTGCATCAACATTATGATACTGCTGAGATCCATGCTGCGTATCCTCTCACTAATTCGGACCGGCCACTGCCGGACCTGGTTACTCGACGTCTAGAAAGTACCCCATAGGGGTTACAGTACATACAATATAATTAATGCAATAATCAATGAATAGATGGCCGTCGATTGGGACACGGCTTGGCCGATGAGCATCGTGCGTAAGACCAACGCCTCGATGCGCGGCCGCGCGGCCGAAGCCGAACAACCCCGTTCGGCGGCAATACCGCTGCCTATGCCCGGGCCGATACCGCCGAATCCTACGGCCACGCCTGCGGCGACCGCTCGGGCGAATCCGATGATGCCGTCACCGATGTCTTGCATGGCGAACATCATGATAAAGGCGATCAACAGCCCGAAAATCGCCGGGGTTTGGGCAACGGCCTGGCCGATTAACATGGTCCGAACGGTGGTACCGTAGGTTTGGGGCCATAAGCTAAGACCGGAGATCGCCCCGCCGGCGGTGACTCCCGAGCCCAATCCCGGGCCGAGTCCGCCCGCGCCCATGGCGATGCCCGCGCCGATGGCGATGCCCACGATGGCCCACTCGGCAGCGCCGGGGGCGAAATTCACAAACAGCAGGACCAAGGCGATAACCGCTGCGAAAATACTCGGCGATTGCGCCACGGCCTGGCCGATGATCATGGCTTGGGTGATGCGGGAGGCATGGCGCGGATTCCGCGCAACGCCTGAGCATCCGGCCGCCGCAGGCCAACCGCAACCGAGTCCACTGCCGAAGCAGCCTAATCCGATGGCGATACCCGCGGCAATCAGACCCGCCACCATGGTCGTTTCTGTGCCGGAAAGACTGGCCGACGGCACAAACAAAATCATCAGGCCGATGACCAACGCGAAAATCGAGGGGCTACCGCCCACCGCCTGACCGATCAGCATTGTCCGGACCATTTGGCTTTGCGTTTCGGGTTGCCGCATGATGCCTTCATCGGCATTGCCCGCCGCCAGCCCCATACCGACCGCAGCGCCAATACCGCCGAATCCCAGCGCCACCCCGGCGCCCAGATAACGGCCAATCAGCTCGATGATGTGCGGATCAAGGTCCAACGAAGCGTGTCCCCCTGCTTATTTAATCGCCACGGCGATGTAGGTCAGCGTCAGCATGGTGAATACAAAGGCATGGATGATGCCCTGGAAAAAAACAAAGAAGCCCGTGAGCGGAATGGGCATGATAATGTTAAACAGCAACTGCGACACCACGATTATAATGATGCTTCCGCCGATCATATTCCCGAAAAGACGGAAGGAAATCGAGACCACCTTCGACATCTCGCCGATGATATTCAACGGGAAGAAAATGATGGACGACAGTTTCCCTGCGATCTGCGCGCCTACCCCGGCCCCCGGTTGAGACCACATCGGCCCCAGCAGATCCTCGATATAGCCCTTGACCCCTTTGGAGCGCAGGCCGCACACGGTGGCAATCACCATCCCCATGATACCCAGCGACAGGGTTGTATTGATATCGCCCGTGGGCGCGTCAAGCGCATTGGTCGGGAAAAATCCCATGCAATTGGCCAGTGCCAGATACACGAACAAGCAGGTAACCAGCGGGAAAAACTTGCGGTTTTCCTGGCGCGTGGGCATCTCGAGCGAGCTTTCCACCAGCCCTTCAAAGGCGCCGGCGATGAGCTCGACTGTCATCTGTCCGCGACCCGGAATCAATGCCTGTTTTCGTACGCCCAGCCACAGCAACCCCCACAACGCAGCAATGACCAACAACGTGTTAAAGATCGTCATCACATTGATGCCATTCATGGGGATGGGAATATCCGTGAATGGGATAAAGTACCAAACCAGGCGTTCGCCTATCTG
>PWNM01000323.1 GCA_003557825.1 Candidatus Hydrogenedentota bacterium
CTGGAGTGCGTGACGAACATGAAGGACTCATTATCGACATGTTGAACCAGGCGATCGAGCGGGATTCGGCCAATATTGTCGGGTATCGGGGACTGGCAGAAGTCTATGCGGTGATGGGGGATTTTGAGGATGCCCATGATGTGATCGAGCGAGCCGCCGGAAACGGCGTTCCTGAACAGGAATTGCTTCTTTCGCGAGCCAGTATCGCCCTTTCAGAAGGAGAGCCGGAAACGGCGATGGCCTTTTTCAATGAATTTCATGGCGATTCCGATATTTCAGCGGCTGAGGTGGTGCGATGGGGAACGCTGTTCTCACGGAAAGGGTTCGCCGATACGAGTCTTCAACTCATTGAACGATCTTTGCAAAGCTTCGATGATGAAGATCAGCTTCGGCTATCCCTAGAGCGCGCCCGGATTGCTGCCCGAGCAGATCGGTTCGACGATGCACTTGAATGGGTGGAAGACGTAGCTGCACAAGTGGGTGATCCCTCCCGTCTAAGCGCCGATCTTAATACGGCGCGTTTGGACATTGCCGAGCGGTTACTTCAACGGGGAACAGCCTCTGACCGGGAAGAGCGAGCCGAAATCCTCATTTCGGCTGTATTGGAGAGTAATCCTACCAATGCTCGTGCATTGACACTAACCGGCGAGATGATGCTTGCCTCTGCTGACCCTGATATTGAGGGCGCCGAAGCTGTTTTTAGCGATGTTCTTTCAACCGATCCGGATAGCGCCGGCGCTCACCTTGGCATGGCGCGCGTGGCGCTTTCACGGGGAGCGACCGGTCAAGCCGCATCCCATCTTGAACGGGCGGTTATGGCAAGCCCCGATATCCCGTGGTATCGCCTTCAGCTAGCCGAAGTCTACGTTCGTCTGAATCGTCATACGGAGGCCCGTCGGTTACTTCGGCGTGTTTTAGACGATCAGCCCTCGAATCCTGTTGCTCTTGAGCTCATGGTTTCCAGTCTTCTGGCTATGAACGATACACGAGAGGCGCAACGCTATCTGGATACCCTCGCTACGTTAACGGCGGATGATCCAAGCCTTGCTCGTCGCGTGGATGCCCTCCGTGGCGGTATGTTGGTTGCTGCAGGCGATTCAGAAGGGGCCATAGCGCTTCTCGAAGAACAGCACTTAGATGAACCCGATGATCTAGGTATCGTCCAGAATCTGACTGTTGCTCTGGCCAATGCAGATCGGATAGACGATGCCATCGAGCTGCTGCGGGATTATGCTGAACGTAACGACTCCGATCCGGATGGATGGGTCGCCTTGGGTCGTGCCCTGATACGTCGAAATCAGCCAGGCGATCTGACCGAGGCCGCGCGAGTCGTAACGCGAGCGCTTGTTCTCGAACCCGACTACTTGCCGGCCATGCGCGAACAAATCGAGCTTCAGATTCGCCGGGGCAATGATTTACAGGCGCTTACCCTCTGTGATCGGTATCTCAGCCGCGACCCCAATGATGCCGGTGTTCTGGCCCATCGGGCTCGACTAACGGCACGAGATCCTAATGCGGCCGAGGAGGCCATCGAAACGGCTTCACGCGTTCTCGAACTGGAAGAGCGCGCCGATATGTTCTTTCTCCGCGGATCGCTTCTCTTTTCCCAAGGTGAATACGATGCTGCGCTGAGTGATTTGAGGCGGCTCAATGATATGCAATCCAGGACTCCCGCCAACGTCGATCTGATGATCGCTCGTTCCTATATTCAAACCGGCCGGCGCGACCTTGCCTCATTCTTTTTGGAATCTGCCGAACGTAAAGCCGCTGAAGGAGATGCCATCGATAATGCTTTACGGGAATCGATAGGCCAGGACTTGGCCGGGAGTACATGAGTTTTTATCTACTGATTGTACGAGGCAGGTAGGAGCAGGAATGCAAACGGAAAGGATAACGACGTGACCCAAGAAATGGTGGCCCCAGATGCCGATAAACGACTGAAAAATGGTCAGTACGGCATAACGATTGATCGGCGTTTCCTTACCGAGATTGGTCTGGCCGTGTTTGTAGGCTTGCTATTCTATCTGCTCTACCGGCCGGCGATGCGCCATATGTATGTCGGGTGGCGCATGGTTGACTCGTATTATACCCATGGCTTCCTGATCCCCCTCGTCAGTATCGCGATCCTTTGGACCAAACGAAAGGCCATTTTGGAGGCTCCCCGAGCTTCGAGTCCACAGGGTTATGTCTGGGTGCTCGGCGCGGGCGTTATGATGTTGTTGGCGTCGTTCCTGGGATTCCAGGTGATTGGACAGATATCTATGATCCCTATGATCACGGGCCTTTTACTCCTTTTTCAGGGCACAGAGCGTACCAAGGTCATGTGGTTCTCCATTGCCTATCTGATCTTCATGATTCCCTTGCCCGGTTCGGTTACTCAAAGTTTTGCGCTGCAGTTGAAACTGGCCGCAACCGAAATGGCCGTGGTCCTTTCAAACTGGTCCATGCTGCCCATGGTCCGCGATGGGTCTTTTATTTACTGGTCCACTGAAGCTGGCAGCGATCATCTTCTTGTGGGTGAAGTCTGCGGTGGCCTCCGATCTCTTATCGCCCTATTGGCTTTCGGAGCACTGATGGCCTATATCAGCAAAACCCGCACTTGGGCGCGTATCCTTATGCTCATCGCCGCAGGGCCTATCGCCATTGTCGCCAATGTTATCCGTATTTATCTGCTGTGCTTGGTCGGATATATGTACGGTAGTGAAGTTGCCGCGGGCACGTTTCACGATGTATCGGGATACCTGATCTTCGTCATTGCCTTTGTCCTTTTCTTTACGCTCGAGCATCAGTTACGACGGCTTGCGCCTCTTGACAACCCCAAAGAAGCGGAGGAAGCATCATGATTAAGCATTATGTAGCAGTGGGCATTTTTCTTGCCTTGGCGGCTGGGATCAACTGGACCATCCTAACGCGTCAGGCCGAGGCCGGTCGTGTTACCGTCCCGGAGACGATTGCGGAGATTCCCGCTCGCATTGCGGATTA
>PWNM01000186.1 GCA_003557825.1 Candidatus Hydrogenedentota bacterium
AGTATCGCCGGCATACATAACACATTGGTTTTTTTCATCTGCATAGAACAATCTCCTTCAGTTTCCGCTAACATTGGTTTCCAAGCGCATATAATCGCAAATCTACGTGGCGAAATCATCCTTTCTAAAGACGATAAAATACCCGCGGCAGGGAAACCGCGGGTGTCATAGTGTCTGGACCCTCGGAACATCCGACATGATCCGATGGTTATCCGGCCCCACCAGCCAGAGACATGATGTAGGGCAGCATCCGTCCACCGTTCCAGTTTTCGTTGGGCCCGCTAGGTCCGGCAGGGAAACGTCCCTCGTTATAACGGACAAACTGGACATGGCCGTCCATATACAGGACGTTGCTGCCGCCCGGGATGTGGTTATAGGTCAACGTCCCAGGAGCATCGCCATGGCGGGAATCAAACGAACCGAGGCCTGCCTGCGCAACCGAACTAGTGGCTCCATAGGCATCCCACATGATGGGGATGGTACTTTGCGCTTGGGCTCCGGAGGCAGGATTGTTGATGTCGGTAATGAAGAATCGCTCGATTCCTTCCCGTGTCCGTCGATAGCCGCTTGGCAAGGGGGAACCATCCTCATCAAGGTAGCCAAAGGTTCGCGCCGTTGGCCGTGCTCCCGATATCATGTCAGAGGTGATATCAACGTGTTTCGCATAGCGCGCCATACGATGAGAGGGCGGCGTTGTGTTAAAGGCATTTGCTTCAACCATCTGCCAACCGTGGATTGGAGGATCGATCCAGTTCCAACCGAACACCGCTGCGCCCCGTCCCACAAGCTGGATCACATCAAACAACTGCGACCCGGTTTGCGTCGCGTAGGGCATGTAGATGTAGGAATAGGGAAGCCCCAACACCACATGGACGGTTTCCCGTTCGACCCATGGATCGGCGTGGGAAATCCCCTGGACCACTTTCCGAAGATCCTCATCAACCAGATCGGGATATGCCCCGAAATAGTTGCTCTGCCAAAGCTGTCGGCTATCTGAGGGGCAGATGGAAATGGCCGGATCGTTCCAGTAATCGGGATAGAGGGCATGACTGTCTACCCCGAGCCATCCTACGTACCCGCTGTAAGACCATCGATTCCCGCCCGGAAACATCCCGGCCCGGTTCTCGCTCGAATACATCTTGGTGATGAGACCCCATTGCTTGAGATTATTGGCGCACGAAGCACGACGGGCCGCTTCACGTGCTCGGGCCAATGCCGGCAACAGGATGGCGGCTAAAATGGCAATAATCGCGATCACCACCAACAATTCAATTAAGGTAAATCCGCGTTTCGGTTTCATTGCTTGTCTCCTAAGTTCGGTCACAGTTTCTGCATTTACTCAATACTGGCATTACTTCGAGACAACACCCTTAGATTGAACCGCATTTATTAACATAGACTCGTTTGCATGGTTGCGTCTGCGCCATGCCAACAGAAGGGGCCGCGGCGTCGAGTCCGCGGCCCCTGTAACGCATTGGACTGAGGACATACCGTCCAGATGTCTATGCATTAATCCGCATGCGTCGTACTTTCAACGCTGTAACAAGCAGCACCGCCGCAATGATGCCGGTTGTTATCGGCGCCAGAGGCAGGTCCGTGGGCGCGGGACCCCTGGAAATCACGAGGTCAATAGCCGAACCCTCCGGTATATTCGAACCGGGCGCAGGGCTCCGACTAATGACGGTTCCCTCAGGAATGTCATCGCTGTGCTGGCGATTGATGTTGCCGACCGTAAAGCCTGCATCCTCAATCGCCGCAATGACGGTCGCTTCATCAAGCGTTCCATCGCCGACAAAATCGGGCGCTTCCACCATTTCTACGGGCTCGTTTTCGTCAATATAAAACGCCCCTTCATCGGTCCAGCTGATGTAATCAAACTCGATATCCCAGTTCATCGAGTTATCGGCTTGCGCAATGCGAAGTCGATTGTTACCACCATCAGGCCACTGCCGGAAGCTAAACTGCTCACCCGTTACGGGATGGACCGGGGAACCGCCACCGCCATCAAAAAGCAGAAGCTCTCTGTCGTACTCGCCATCTTCGGTCGTCAGCCATAGTTTCCAGTAATTCCAGTTGTGCCCGTCTGTTTCATCTTCCGGTACCGAAATAAACGCGGCGCTAAACTGTAGCCACTCCCCTTCTCGATTTCCGATATCGAGGGGGAGAATCCGACGGGGATCGGCATCCTCACTCCCCAGACTAGCATAGTTTCCGCCCCCATTCCGAAGAAAGTTGACGGTACTGGTTGTGTCCGAGTGGTGCACCGCGACCCAATTGTTGGCCACATGACCCGAAGGTCCTGTTGCGCCAATCTGGATGGGATTTCGATTCGCCGGCGTAGCCGCTCCAATCTTAACCCGCCACGAAACGGATACGCCGTTATCAAGATTCCAGCTATCGGGCAACATCAGATCGTTGAAGCTACGGATATTGTTTCCGCCGGGCCCATTGGTGAACAACAAGGTCGGTCCCCATGGACCATCCCCCTGCTGTATCCCGATATGATCGCCCCAGTCCACGCCTTGCTGGATAGGCCAGAACTCGGTGGGTTCCGGGGGATTAATTCGGATCTGAGCATCGTCGTTCACCCCTTCAAAATCACTGAAGTCGACAATCCAGAAAGTTGCATGGCCACTGGGTGCCGCTATAAGCGCCCCTACGAACGCCATGGCCATCATTGCTTTGAAGATTCGCATCGTTGTTCCTCCTCGCCCCCGATCGTGACGAGGGCTGTTGATGGCTGCGTTGAAAATGCAGCCTCACTCCTTCTCTCTAACAGTATACTCCAATTGCAGGCACATCTAATGACTATACAGACCTATAGTAGAACGCCTCCTTTCCGCCACGGCATATAAATCGCCTACACGATGACCGCTGAGTTACAGCCCTCGCGAATACAGAACCCCCGTAAAATGTGACACAAAAACGATTGATTCCGATCGCTGTATGGCATAGGAATTCGGAGCTGATATCCGAGA
>PWNM01000259.1 GCA_003557825.1 Candidatus Hydrogenedentota bacterium
CCCTCTTTCGCACAACTCCAGTCGTTAATCTTCCTTACCATTTCTATGGCTTCGGTGAGTACTTTTTCTCGTTCGGGATTTGATTTATCGTTCATCTCTCCTCCTTCAGCCCTTTTTTCTTAAGCGCTCGCGCAGCCGCCTGATCTTCCCTAGGGCTATTTCATAGTCCTGTTGAAATTTCATTACCTCCGCTATATGCCGGTCGTTAAGGTCCAGTATTATCTTGTTATGCTTGACCGTAAGCATATACCGGTAATCCTCCTGTAGCTTCCTGCGAGTCTCTTCAGATAGGTCTTTAAGGTCCTGGAGGTACTTGTCTGCGCCTTCACCTCGTCTTTTTCTTTTGTTTTCATATTCTTTGCAGCACTTCTTACAATACATATTCAGCCCGCTATAAAACTTATCCACCTTCTTTCTGCTCCCACACTTCCCACATCTTTTCCACAGTCCACTCATTTTAAACCTCCGCATTAGTTACTTTTTTTTGGTCTACTATAGCTCGAACCTCTATCTCGAAAGGCGGACCTTCTCTTTGTTTTGCTCCAAAGACCTGCAGCCGGTACTTATCGTCTTTGGTGGCTCCTTCATTGCGATACTTATAATTTAAGAGAAGAACTATATCTGCGTCCTGTTCTATCTGTCCGGACTGGCGCAGATCCGAGAGTTTTGGCCTGGGAGATTTACGTTTTTCCGGAGCCCTGCTTAGTTGAGAGGCCACTATTGTTGGTATTTTAAGCTCTTTACCCATCCGGCAGGCAGACTTAGAGGCAACGGTAACGGACTTAAAATCGTCCGTAAAGCCCGTTTCTATGTTTTGTAGGTAGTCAACCACTATCAAGGCAGTGTTCTCATGCCTGCGGGCAAACTGGCGCGCCCTGGCCCGCATTTCCGCGGGGTTTATATCGGGTTTATCGCAGATGTATATAGGCAACTGCTTAATTATGCCGGCTGCAGTAGTCATTCGGGCCCACTCTTTAGATCCGCAGTACCCGGATTTTATACGGTCCTCAGATACTCCGGCCTCCGAAAGAACCATTCTGTATACAATTTCCTCGTGGCTGCTCTCAACACTAATTACATATACCGGACCGTAATGTTCGGCAACATGACGCACCATAGCCAGAATAAGTAAAGTTTTACAGTGAGACGGCCGTCCGCCTACTACAACATAGTTTCCCTTACGTATTCCGCCTATACGCTTGTCCAGGTCTGCCAACCCGGTTGTAATTCCAAACACTGAACGCTCTCTGTTCTGCATAGACTCAATGTAGTCAACAGTACTTTCAATGTCGTCTCCTATATGCCGGACATATTCCCGGGGAACTGTATCTGTGTCCTGGAGAGCTATTACCAAATCGTCCCGGGTTATCTTGTTTTGAATAAACTCGTCGCATAATTCCGCAGTCTTTTTTCTTAAAGAACGTCCCTTAAGCTGATTTATGTAGTATTCCGGAGATTTGTCCTTGATACATTCGTCCGTTATTTTCTTAATTACTTCTCCAGGGGAGGTTTTTCTCAACCACTTGCCTTTTTCCAGCTCCTGGGATACCGACACCGCATTAACCGGAGATCCTTCATCAGCCAAACACATGGCCGCCGTATATATTTCCCGATGGACGGTCTTAACAAAATTAGCTGGCCCCAGGTGGGTCATAGCCACGTCCATTGACTTTTCGTCCGTAAGAACCAAACCTAGTACTTGTTTCTCGAGAGAACTCAAAATCTGCTACCTCCTTCTACTTCTCTTTTCTGCTCTACCTTAAACTTTTCCCATGTTATGAGTTTCTGTTTCCAATTCTTAACCGGATCTCCCTTGGAGTCATACCAGTTGCCGGTTTCAAAATATTCAAAAAAATCTTTTGGATCAACAGGGGACTGTCTTTCCATGGTGTACTGGCGGACTTCTTGGAGGGTGGGGGGTACAAATTTACGTTTAGGTTTAGGTTGGGCGGGTTCTTTGGGGGGGGAAAGAACTGGACCCCGGAGAGGTTGAGAAACCGGGGCCCAGAGAGAAACCGCATTTACTGAATAAAAAATCTTATGTCCAGAAACAGTCTTTTGTATTATTCCTGCCTCCTGTAGTTTTTTAACCGCCCGGACAACATTAGGTGCTTTTATTCCGGTAACAGCAACAAAATCTTTCGTGGGGATCTCCGCTTTACCCCGACCGCACACAGACAAAATAAACTCCAAAATTCTGCGACAGTTACCGGGCATTTGAACTCGAGCCAGCGCTGAAAAGATGTCTCTACACACTGACTATTTTTTAGAGTCAAAATACCTGTGATCGCACTTAAATATCTCCTCAGAGCAGAGATAACTACCCGGGTACATCTCCCGGAACACTTTAAACTCCGTCTGGAAAAAAGGATCTGCTTGACCTCTGTTGTTAGCCAACTCGCAAATACGACGTAATTCCTTCAATTCAAATTCCATTTGTTTCGAAAGAGCCAACCCCCTGATGGAAGTTTGTATCTGTTCTGTGAAATCTATGTGGGGTCTTTCCTTCTGAAGCTGGTGGAACATTACTGAAGAACTGATCATACTGAATATTGCCTCGTTTTTTTCGTGGATTTGTTTGTCGAGTTTGGCGAGGATTCTTTTTCGGTAGTCGTAGCCTGTCTCTTTTGTTTTGCTTTCCTTCTTTGCGCTTGTTGTGTTTTTCATTTTCAACCTCCTTTGGTTGTTTTCTCTTTTGATTTCAGATTACATAAACTAAGAAACCCTGTCAAGTATTTCTAAGGGTTTATCGTCGAGACAGACGTTTTGCGGCTCCGGCAGCAGCAGCTGGGGGGCGGTGAACTGTCGTCAATAAAAACCGCCGGGCCTGAGAAATACCCCACCTTAAGAGCTTACTTTGTTATCACCTATGATAATCTCACGACCAAGCGTGTTATCACCTATGATAATCTCACGACCAAGCGTGTTATCACCTATGATAATCTCACGACAATAGAGTAGTATGCTGTATCG
>PWNM01000390.1 GCA_003557825.1 Candidatus Hydrogenedentota bacterium
CGAGATCATCGAAGACGAAGTCGCGGGATCCAGAAGAATCCTTGAGAACCACCTCGGCCAGACGGTACCTTTATTCTGCTATCCGAACGGGGACTACTCGCCGCAGGCCTACGCTGCAGTCGCCGCAGCCTATGAAGGTGCCATGTCCACCCAGCGCGGCTGGAACTCAGTGGGGTTCGATCCCTACGCAATCCGGAGAATCGGCATGCACGGCGATGTGAGTGGAACGTCTCGAAGCGCCCTGGCGCGGCTTTCCGGATGGCGGGGCCTCTGATATCCAATGAGGCCAACGCATCTGCAGCCATTTAAACACGTTACCCATGTCGGCAAGTTCCTGCTTGCAAGGCTTCCGAGGCGATGGTTGTTGTCGCTGCGTAGCCTACGTGCCCGGAGGCTGATCAGGCAGGGTGAATTCGACGCAGGCGAATCGGAATTCGATCACTTGGCGGATTGGATTCGACCTGGTGACTGGACCTTGGACATCGGAGCCAATATTGGGACCTATTCGATCCGCATGTCGCGGCTCGTTGGCAACGAGGGGAGAGTGATCGCCTTCGAGCCGGTCCTCGAAACCTTCTCGATCCTCGCTTCAAACCTGGTGTATGCAGGTTGCAAGAACGTCACTGCCATGAATGCCGCGGCCTCGGATAGGGGTGGCATAGCATCAATGCGCATTCCCTTATTTGGTTCTGGGCTGGAGAACCACTACCAGGCAACAATGGCCAGCACCAAAACGAATCCGAATGAGCGAACCGTTAAAACTCTGACTTTAGCAATAGATGATCTTCACTTAGACCACCGCATATCCCTCATCAAGGTCGATGCAGAAGGTCACGAACAGTTCGTTCTGGCGGGAATGCGTGCCCAAATTGAACGCGACCGCCCAATCCTGATTCTCGAGACCGTAACCAGCCCGATTCAAGAGTGGTTAGCGGGATTAGGATACACGGTGCAGCGCTTTACGCATTCGCCGAATCGCGTGTTCATTTCGGAGCGCACGTGAAAAGCCAAGACTCACGTCGCCGCCAACGGCTCCCCGGGACAAAGTTGCTTTTTTCCGGCATATGGTCTATATCATGTGCCATACCATGGTATAGGCCAATGGGTCCTGGTGTTCCGGCTCGCTCCCCACGAGCGACGCAGATGTGCTGGCAATACCGAGCAAAGCGCTGCGCTTGTTGTTTGTCGTTACTGCGGGAACGATGGCGGAAGCTACCCAGCGACCGGCGCAACTGGGGATCATGTCGCATGAAGGGCAAGACGTAACACCGCCACGATCAACCTAGGCACCATGCGTAAGCTCAATGGACTCAACATGGCATCCAACACAGAGGTCAACCGAATGAATCTCCCGACCCTCAAGTATGCCGTTTTCCTAGCCGCTGTGTTCTGGCTGGGAACGCTGCCGCAATCCCTCGCGGCCCAGTCGCTCGACCCGATCTTTGCCGATGGCTTTGAATCGGGAGATTTCAGTCACTCCGAGAACGGCTTTCGTTGGGGAAGACCAAATCGAACCTCCATCGTCCGGGATGACGGTTGTTTGGGCCCAAATTACACGACCTGCGTAGATAACACAGAACGACGATGGGAAAACGGGCCAGGTATTCCCGGACGACACTCCATGCGTTTCCGCTACCCCGCAGGCGAGGCGATGTCGGAACAGCGCTTCAGTATCGGCGGCGCATACGAGGAGATCTGGATCCGTTATTGGCTGCGTGTCCCGATCAATTTCAACATGAACCCGCAAGGCCCGAACAGCTCCAACAACAACCAGAAGTTCTTTGCTCTGTGGCAGGATGGGTATTCAACGCAAGGAACGGGTGGGAATATTCAGTGGAACTTCTGGCGGCAGGCCGCGAACGGAGGAGCAACGTTCACTTTTTCGATGTCCAACGATAGCCTTGGAACTGGTCATCACGGAGCTTTTTCTGATTTCATGCTTCCAGAGGACGCGGGCCGATGGATGCAGGTTGTTCTTCATGCGAAAACAGCATCGGGAAATGATATGCACGATGGGGAAGCACGGATCTGGCGACGGTGGGAGGATGAGGCGGATTTCACCCTGATTTCCGAGTCCACCGGGCGCGGCTTCGCTACTCCAACATCAGGTCCCTCAGGTTGGCAAGCAGGCTACATCATGGGCTGGGCGAATTCTACGTACGCCGAAAATACTGAGTTCCTATTAGACGATTTCATGATGTCCACTTCCAGCCTACTCAAGGCAACGCCGCGCCCACGTGCTCCGAGCGAGGTGGAAGCCTATTAGTCTTCTGTAACAAGGATCGTGGCCGCGATACGGGCTTCTGTTTTCCCAAGACCATCGCAGAGGCAGTGCGCCGACTGCCTTCGCCTTATTGCCGATCGGGTGACTCATTACCTCACTTTAGCCAGTTCGTCGGTAGACAAGTTTGAGATCACGGCCTTGAATTTTCCCGAGGGGCTCCGCGGTATGCTCTCAACTCTTTCAACGACGACTCTCATATCGCGACCGAGCCGTTCATGCACCCGGGCCACCATCTCTTTCTCGTCACCTTCTCCGTAGCCCGGCTTGGGCACCACTAGAATGCGCAGGAGGTCAAGCCGCTCCTGGATCACCTGCCCCTCTCGAATATTCTGCTGATCGACGAAAATCCCATGGAATCGGACCATCCTTCGACCATCGGGACCGTAAACGGTGTCCTCCAGCCGCCCCGTGACCTGCGCGAGCACGGGCATCGAGCGGCCGCAGCGCGCGGGTTCGTCTGCGAGGACCACCTCGTCACCAATGCGGTAACGGATCATCGGCTGCCCCGGGCGGATGAAACCGGTCGCGAGAACAGCCCCAGGGGCTCCAACGGGCACGGAGGTGTCATCACGATCCACCACCTCAAGAATCCCGCAATCGGGGTTGATCAGTTTCTGCCGATACTCGTTTTCGCACACGAAGAACAGATTCTCCACGGTGCCGTATTCCTCGAACACCCGCGTACGAAA
>PWNM01000084.1 GCA_003557825.1 Candidatus Hydrogenedentota bacterium
CTTTGGGGAACGGCCGAAAACACGGCAGAGATGCCGAATAACACCGCCGAGACGATGAGTACCCGTCGGCGTCCTATGGCATCGCTTAAGGTACCGGCAACCAACGCGCCGATGATGCATCCGATAAGGGCGCTGCCCGCCGCCCAACCTTCTTGGTGCGGACTCAGCTCGAAATGGGCGACGACATAACCGATACTGCCCGATATCACCGCCGTGTCGTAGCCGAACAACAATCCGCCCAGGGCGGCCACCATGGATACGAGCAATACGTAACCCCAACCGTGGTGTTCTTCCTGTGTCATGGTACCCGGATCTCCCTCAAATGCCGGAGAAAGGCAACCAGCGGCTCACACGGCCGTTGCCCCCTGCTCCGTAGTTCCCCAAACACGCGGCCCTGTCCGAGATTCGGCGAGGGATCTCCCCAGACCCTCTCTTTGAAACCTGTCGATAACAGAACCGGCGTGTATCGATTGAGGCTAGCACAAATCCGGCGGATTATCAAAATGCGGGGCCTTTAGCGTGAATGGCGTATGGGGGGCCATGCTACAATGGCGGCTCCATGGGAACGGATACGCTGAAGAGATCGGCTACGGCGGAAGCGCCGTGGAAGGCCAACATCAAATGGGCCGGCCTGGGGGCCGTGGCCATTGTGCTGGCCTTTTGGGTGCGCAGCCCATACATGGCTTTTGCCGTTTACAGCTTCCTGCTGCTGGTGGCGTTGGCCAATTTGAGCTCCCGGGCGTGGCTGTCCGGCTTGGACTGTGAACGAGAACTCAGCGCGGAAACGGTCCGCCAGGGCGAGGAAATCACGGTTACGGTAACCGTAGCCAACCGTCGGGGCTGGCCCATTCCATGGATCTTTTTTGAGGATATCGCACCGCCGGGGTTTCCGGTCACGGGCGACAATTCCCAATTGGCGGTACTTATGCCGGGCCGCGCGGCAACGCTGCAATACACCCTCCGCTGCACCCGTCGGGGCTATCACCGCATCGGGCCGTTGCTCATGGAATCGGGCGACCTCTTCGGATTGCAGAAGCGGTTCCGCACAGGCAAACGACAGGATTATGTTTCCGTATTGCCCACCGTGGCCTATATTGATACATTCACCATCAGCGCCCGTCGTCCCCAGGGTCCCATTCGCATCAGCAATCGAATCTACGAGGACCCCACGCGCATCGCCACGTTGCGGGAGTATGTGCCGGGCGATCCCTTCAATCGGATTCATTGGAAGGCCTCGGCCCGCACCGGCGAGCTGTTCATCAAACAAAACGAGCCGTCTACCGTGCTGGGGGCCACCTTGATCCTGGACTTATTCGGGCCGTTGTACCAAGGGGAGACTGCCGATGCGCGGATGGAACTGGCCATCACGACGGCGGCGTCCGTGGCGTACTTGCTGCAAATGTCGGGCGAGCAGCTGGGCATGGTAACCAACGCCCGGGATGCTTCGGAAGTGGCGCGGTACGAGGTGGCCGAGACGCAAACCCTGTCCCGTCAGGATGCGGATGCTTCCATCGAGGAGGATGTGACCAGCGACCTGCTGAGTCCCCTCGAAGTGCCGACACGCCGGTCGCCCATTCAGGCGCGGACCATCATTGAGAACCTCGCTCGGGTGTTGCCCTCGGATGGCCTGGATGCCTCGAACCTGATCCTGAACACCTTTCGCCGGCTGCCGCGAGATGCGGCCCTGATCCCCATTGTACCCACGGTGACCGATGATTTTGCCCTGACCCTGGGAGCGATGAAGCTCTCGGGGTTTCCGGTTACCGTATTTCTCATCGCCAACAATGCCAACTACTTCGAGGCGGCGCGGCTGCTGGCCGCCCACGAGATCGACGTGATCCATATCGAACACGAACGGAACCTCCATGAGCTCTCACCGGACCGGATCGGACGATAACCGGGGCGCCGTACCGGACACGCCGTCCGAAGGGCCAACGGATTTTGCCTCGCTGCATGCCGTGGCCGAGAAGCCCCCGTCCCGTGAGCCCGAGGTGACGGATTTCTCGACCCTCAAGGATGAGATGCATCTGGACGAGCGGAAGCGCTATGTGCCCCGGACGTTCAGCGATTATCTGGTCGCCTCGCTGACGCCTTGCTGCATCGTGTTGATGGTCACATCGGTGATCTACTTTCTGGTTGATGTCCGGTATGTGTATACCGCCGAAGGCGATGTCGAACTGCGATGGTTTGCCGCCTGGGCCTTTATTCTGGGTATCGTGGCCCTAAATCGATTGGTGGTGCGGGACGGACGGGACGAATCGGTGCTGTACATGCTGGGCTTTGGCCTTGTGGTCTTGTTTTACACCCTCTCCATGCAAGTTTATGGTACGCGGGAGGATCGGCCCTGGTTCCTCGACGGTTGGAACGAAGCGTTTTTCAACGTCCTGTTGGTGGCGGGTCTATGGTGGGCGGTTAACCGGATGACCCACGAGTGTTGTGTCGATTCGGCTCCCGAGGCGGGGGATGTGGGCATCCTCACGGGCGCAGCCCGGACATGGCGTACCCGCATGGCCTGGCGGCCCTCATCTTCCAAGGCCGATGAGACGCCTTTCGAAGCCGTCGACCCCACCGAGTGGAAAAAGCCCGAGCCCAAAAAACAAGGACCGAAGGCCCCCCTTGCCGCCACGGAGCGGCTAAAAGGGCGGCACCCCGGGCTGTCGGTGTTGCTATTCTCGATTCCGGCCATGGCCATCTTCGCCTTGGGATTACGCGTGGTGCAACACGGCGGGCGGCCCATGCTGATCCGGTCCCATGTTTATATCGTGCTGTACACGGTTTCGGCGTTGATGCTGCTCATGCTGACAAGTTTGGCCAAGGTCCGGGAATATTTTCGTAGCCGCTACACGAACATTCCCGATGGGCTCTCGACTTTCTGGATTGCCCTGGGCACGGTTATGGTGGCCATGGTAGTAGTCGGCGCGTTGGCGTTGCCCTTGCCCCCCATGCCGCCCATCGCCGCGGTGTACTATCA
>PWNM01000083.1 GCA_003557825.1 Candidatus Hydrogenedentota bacterium
CATGGCCGGCAGGTGCCGGACGATTATTACCGCCGCGCCGCGATCTTCTTTATGACTTCGTCGTTCGAGGGCTTTCCCAATACACTGGTGGAGGCGCAGAGCTTCGGGGCGATCCCGGTGGTGTTCGACTCCTATCCGGTCGCCCGCTGGATCGTTGAGTCGGGGAACAATGGTTTCCTGATTCCGCCGTTCGATGTGGATGCCATGGCAAGTAAGATCGTGGAGATCACCCGTGCCCCGGAGCGTGACCGTCTCGCCCAGCAAACGCTCGACAGTGTTCGGCGCTTCGAGATCGGCCAGGTGTATTCGCTGTGGGGGGATCTGTTCGAGGCAGAGGTTCCGCGGCATCGGGGGACGGCCACGGCCGAACGGGTTTGAGCGCAAACCCGCCTTTGCACTACTCCCGGGAGCCGGTTCTTCACGCCTCTGCCGAGCAGCGAGCCTGACGGCGCTGTTTCAAGGCTCTAATGTTGCGTCCAAAATCGATGTTATTGCCTCGCTTGCTTAAACCCTGGTTGTACCGCGTGGGATTGACCACGGCTCCAGGTTTGCTGTTTCGCGTGCAGCATTTACGCATGCACCGGCGCTTCGGCACCCACTGGTACTGGGCCAATTTGCGTAACCCCAGAACTTTTAACGAGAGGCTGCTACGCAGCAAGCTGGATGCTGAGCATGCCCACCTTTCGCACTTGGTGGACAAGGCTCTTGTGAAAGACTGGGTGGCGGCGCGAATTGGTCGGGATCACATAGTTCCAACTCTCGGCATCTACGAGGAAGCAGACCAAGTGCCGCTGGCCAGCCTGCCACGCCCGTGCATCCTCAAGCCAACGCATGCCTCGGGCCACGTCATTATTCTCCGCGGGGATGATGAGCCCCCAGCGCATCAGATTGTGTGCGAAATGTCACAATGGCTGCGCATCAATCATTATCACATTACCGGAGAACCTCAGTACCGGGGCATCCAACCGCGCATCATTTGCGAGCCTTTATTGGGTGACGGCCTGGGTGATCTACCTGATTACAAGATCTTCAGTTTCCACGGGACACCAACTTGTATTCAGGTCGATTTGGACCGCCGCACCTTCCATGTGCGGAGCTTTTATGATTCTCACTGGCACCCGTTAGATTTCGCCGTACGTTATCCCAAGGCAGATCGGGATATCACTCGGCCAGTACATCTGGGTCAAATGCTTGAAATCGCCCGCGTACTCGCTGCCGATTTTGCTTTTGTTCGCGTTGATCTCTATTGCGTTGACAAGCACGTGTATTTTGGGGAACTAACCTTCCATCCCGGTTCGGGGAATGAGCCTTTTTCCGATCATGCGACCGACCGCGCGCTGGGAGACCTGCTGATGATCAGCCAGGGGGGCGTTTGATGAACAAATTCTGCCTTGTGGCGGTGTCCTTGCGAGCGGGAGGCACCGAGCGAATCGTCACTCGCATCGCGCATCACCTTTCTGAAGATCATGCCGTGACATTGATACTGCTGTCGGAGAGCGAACCTTTCTACGCTCTGCGGCCCGAAATCCGGGTCATGCGTCCCGCAATGGCGCCGCGTAGCCAAGCCGGGTGGCGCTGGTATCCAGGTATACTCGATCACCTCCGCCGTGGGTTGCGGGAGGCCCGTCCCGACTTGGTGTTGTGTTTCGGTGAGCCGATTGCCCCGGTTGTACTCCCCGTGGCTAGGATCGCCGGTTACCGCACCGTGGTCTTCAATCGAGCAAGCCCGATGGCGAGCCTGAGAGGGGTCCGTGGACTTCTTAACCCGCTGACTTATCCGCTTGCCGATCGCGTGGTTGTGCAGACGGCAAGGGCCATCGCCCTGATGCGGCGCCGGTATAGGTTCTCGAACTTCGCGGTGTTACCCAACCCGATCGATATTCCGCTACTAGTGCCGCCCGTTTCGAAGCGCGCAAGAAGAATCCTCAGCGTAGGCACGCTTGGTGGTAGCAAGAACCAACAGGCGCTAATTCGGGCTTTTGCCAACATCGAGGAACGGCGCGAGTGGCGCTTGGACCTAGTTGGCGACGGTCCCGAGCGCACCAATTTGGAGCTACTTGCCGATGAACTAGGCATTCGAAGTTCGGTAACGTTCCAGGGGCAACGCAGTGATGTCGACGCTCTGCTACAGGATTCGCGCATTTTCGCCTTTAGCTCATTGACTGAGGGCTTTCCCAATGCCTTGGCGGAAGCGCTTGCCGCCGGTTGTGCTTGCATCAGCTATGACTGTCCAACAGGTCCTTCCGAACTGATTGAGGATGGTGTCAACGGGTTGCTAGTCGCCAATGGTGAGCAAATCGCCTTTGAAACTGCACTCAAACGGCTGGTATCCGATCAGGGGTTCCAGTCGCATCTGGCCCAAAATGCCCGGGAGCGGATTCGGCGGTTCGCCGCTGAAGCCGTTTTTACGCAATTGGACCATCTGTTGGAAGGGGCGCTCGTGCGATCTGGCCCAAGAGAGCGATGCGGATGCGACTCCTGATCGACACGTCGAAACTGCGTTTTGGCGGCGCGGTTCAGGTGGCAATGTCTTTCATTCACGAATGCCGGCGTTTCGGAGAGCACGAGTATCATGTGGTGCTGGGGCCGGGCGTGGGTGCGTTTCTTAACCCGGGTGAGTTTCCCGCCAACTTCCATTTCCATCACAAGGCGTTCGGGGTTGTTCGGATGCGCGCACTGCCGCGCGTGCGGAGGGAGATGGCCGCCATTGAGGAACAGATCAGGCCGGATTGCGTGGTCACGACGTCCGGG
Source organism: Candidatus Hydrogenedentota bacterium (assembly GCA_003557825.1). Taxonomy (GTDB): domain Bacteria; phylum Hydrogenedentota; class Hydrogenedentia; order Hydrogenedentales; family SLHB01; genus PWNM01. Next base: position 2,752 of record PWNM01000083.1, read on the forward strand.
CCGCCTTTTTGGCGGAGCCGGGCGCCCCACGTGGTCGGCTTCAATCGGCCTCTATTCATCTACCCGGAGTCCCCGTATCTGCAACGCTTGCCGGCGGCAAAGAAGGCGCGGCTGCTCGCGCAACGCTGGCTTCATGCGCGTTCATTCCGACGGGACGCGGATGCGATCATCGTTCAGACGGACGATGTGAACGAACGTGTTCGTCGG
>PWNM01000348.1 GCA_003557825.1 Candidatus Hydrogenedentota bacterium
AAGTTGGTCTACCACGCGACCGCGGGTACGTTTGCGTCCGTCCATCACCACCATGCGGTAATAAGGCGCATGGGTACGGCCGCCCCGCTGCAATCGGATAACTGTCGCCATTCGCTTGTCTTCTCCTGCGTAATGCTCTACCGTTTGGGCCCGCCTCGGCCCGCTGCGTTACATGCCAGGGAACTGGGGCATTTTCATGCGGCCCTTGCCGCCCTTCATGCCTTTGCCCTTCATGGCCTGTTTAATCATTTTCCGGGTCTGCTCGAAATCCTTGAGCAGCCGGTTCACATCTTGTACGGTCGTGCCGCTGCCGTCGGCTATACGCCGGCGTCGGCTTCCGTTGATAATCTTCGGATGGCTTCGCTCTTTGGGCGTCATCGAACGGATGATCGCCTCCATATGGCTGAAATCGGTCTCGTCGACCGCCATGCCTTTGCCCATCATCTTCGACATGCCGGGAATCTTACCCATCAAATCGCCAATCGGGCCCATCTTTTTGAGCTGCTGCATCTGGTCGAGGAAATCCTCGAGGTCCCACGATGCCTTGCGAGCCTTTTCCTGAAACTTGAGGGCTTTATCCTGATCGAGCGAATCCTGGGCCTTTTCAACCAGGGAGACCACGTCGCCCATGCCGAGAATCTGATCCGCCATACTCCGCGGATGAAACGGCTCGAGGGCGTCGAGTTTCTCACCCGTACCCACAAACTTAATGGGGCAGCCTGTAACAAAGGTCAAGCTAATGGCCGCGCCGCCGCGGGCATCGCCGTCCATCTGCGTTAAAATCACCCCCGTCAGGGGCAAAGCGTCATGAAACTGCTTCGCCGAGTTAACGGCGTCTTGTCCCGTCATCGCGTTGGCGACAAAGAGGATCTCCGTGGGCGACACCTGATCGTGGATGCGCCGGACCTCGTCCATCATCTGCTCATCCACATGCAGGCGCCCCGCCGTGTCGAGGATGATTACATCGCAGTTGCGCATTTGCGCCTCGCCCAGAGACATCAAACAAGTATCTACGGGGTCGGCTTGTTCGCCCAGGTTGAAATTTTCGACTTCTGCCTGTTGCGCCACCACCTCAAGCTGGCGAATGGCCGCCGGACGGTACACATCGGCCCCGACAAGCAGCGGTTTATGGCCTTTTTTCTTCAGGCGCAGCGCCAATTTACCCGCCGTGGTCGTTTTACCTTGTCCTTGCAACCCGACCATCATAATAATGGTGGGCGGGGGATCGGCTAGCTTGATGGGCGCATTGGCCTCGCCCATCAACTGGATTAACTCGTCGTGGACGATCTTGACAATCTGCTGTCCCGGCTGGATGCTGTCCAGCACCTCCTGACCCAGGGCCTTTTCCTGGACATCCGCGATGAATTGCTTCACGACCTTGTAGTTTACATCAGCCTCGAGCAATGCCAGGCGGATTTCCTGGAGGGCGTCCTTCATGTTTTTCTCGGTCAGTTTTCCCTGACCGCGAATGTTTTTGAAGGTCCGTTCCAGCCGTTTTGATAAGGATTCAAACATACCGATACTCGCGTGTCGTCATTTCTCTCTAATAGACAGATCGATCCATCTACCGGACAGAGGATATTACCATACGAACAGGAACGGGTGCAACACGGCAATGAAATCCATTATAAAAGTGTTCTGGCAGTAGGGCCAACCAACAAGGAAGGATATTATCATGGACCGACACGGATTGAAGGAATATGCGAATCAGGTCTACAAAGCTACCGCTTGCCTGATGCAGCTGGTTCCCGAGGACAAGCTTAGCTGGAAACCTTCGGAGACGAACAACTGGATGACCCTTGGCCAACTGCTGCACCATCTGCCTGAATCCACCGGCATGTGCATGAAAATGTTCATCGAAGATGCATGGCCCGAATTCTCCGAAGATGAGATGATGGCCTCCGCAGAGAAGATGGCGACGGCGAAATCCGTTCAAGAGGCGCTAGATCAGCTCGAAAAAGACCGAAAGCTCATGGTTGAGCTGCTTGATGGCCTTTCCGATGAAGATTACACATCAAGAATGGTAGCTGCGCCATGGTGTTCCACGCCGTTTCCGCTCTGGGCCCAGCTGTTGGGCATGGTCGAGCATCAGATCAACCACAAGATGATGCTATTTACCTACCTCAAACTGCTGGACATTCCCGTACATACAGGGCATCTGTATGGCGTGTGATTTTAGAGCTTTTCCGATTCGTCGGTTGGATCCACAACCTCCTCCGGAGGTTCCCAAAGCCGGTTGAACCGGCGGGCTATGCCGCCGAGGATATTGGGCGCGCTCATCTCGGGCCAAGGCATGGGGTGATTTTCCCAAGTCAAGGATCGCCAGATCGCCTTGCCCATACGGAAGGGCGTCTTCAACCGCTCCGAGAGGGGTGCATAGGATGCGTCGCCATTGGCTTGAATCAGCACCAAAGTGATGTCGTCGTCTTCCGGATTGGGCCAATAGCGTTCGCGAAGCGTTGTGACCAGAGTCGGAAGCAAGCGTTCCGGGCGCATGTCACCTAGCTCCTGAATGATATCCCGGAGGCGTTCACTCCCGAGCAGGCGGCCATCCTCGAGACGCATCTCGGTGACGGCGTCGGTATAGCAGAGAACCCGGTCGTTGGGTTCCAGTCGCAGGCCAAATTGTTCGAAATCCATCGTCTGCATCACCCCCAAGGGCAGGTTGCTCCGCCGCTCATTGCGCTCCCGTTGCAGTACCTCCCACTGCCGGGAAGCGGCGCTATAGCGCAACGGATGAGGGTGCCCCGCATTACATAACGACAGGCTCGACGCGGGGGCAAAATAGGTCATCAAGACGGCGGTAGCGAACTGACCGCTCTCGGCCAATTCGTAAAACCGCGCGTTCATACGTTGTACGAAATGGCCTTGATCGATGTAGTTCACGTAACGCCGCATCAGCCGCAACAGCACCTCGGCCGTGCCCGCAACATGCTCGCCATGGCCGCTGACATCGG
>PWNM01000615.1 GCA_003557825.1 Candidatus Hydrogenedentota bacterium
CCTCGTAGCCATTTTGTTTAAAATGGTCCTGGATTTGGGTCAGAAGCCTCTGGTTATCGTCAACAACCAGTATCTTTTTTCTTTCTTTTTCCGTCATTCTGCGCCCCCTTTGAACCGCTTAACAGAAAAGTCTGCTTTTACAATTCCTTTCAATAAGTGCCTTTTCCGGCATGGGGCTGCTTGGTTTTATTTTTCGCGTTAAAAAGGGAAGGGACAAAGAACCGCTTTGGGGGGCTATGGAAAAGGTTTGGCCAAGCATACCCCTGTATCGACGCCCCGTAGCGATCGTGTTGCTGGTCTGTCCGTGTGGTTTGGGTTCAACCCACCGATGCCGATTTATTATATCTTGCATATCTCCGGGCCCCGATTTGGAGAGTTGTTAAATTATGTAGGCATCTTATCCAATTTAAGTGTGAAAGTCAATGAGATTTTCTCTCCTAGGACGTGCGTATGCCACTCGAATCCAAGCCTACGGAGCCAGCCGTGCTTCCTCAGGTATGTGCGCATTGAAAAGCTTTTTGGCGACCACGAGATGAACACTCATTCCGTGTCATAGCTACCCCCTATGCGGGCAAGGCGGTTTCTGTCTCCTCGGCGAAAGATTCCATAGAAACCCGCCATTCCGCTACGATGTCCGGATGGTCGTCGGCCACGTTGAACCGTTCGCCGATATCTCGCTCAAGATGGAACAGTTCCGGTTGACCGCTTGCGAGTTGAAGTTTCCAGGGCCCCCGGCGAAGGGCCTGAAGCTCGGGCCCACGGAAATAGTAATACTGTTGTGAGGGCGATTCGTCCTCCTCGCCGCGCAGGAGCGGTCCCAGATCGTTGCCGTCGATAGGGCGATCATCGGGAACTTCGGCCCCGGCTGCTCGAAGAACCGTGGTGAAAAGATCCATCGAATTGGCGGGCTCTTGAATGATACGATTTGCCGGAACGACGTCGGGTTGCCAAACGATGGCCGGTACGCGCACGCCGCCCTCGTAGGTCGTCCCCTTAGCGTCGCGGAATGGACCGGGCGAACCGGCATGCCACCGCTCGTTGTTCAGTCCGTGCGGGCCGGGCTGCACCATGCGGTCGGGCATGTTGATCCAAGGTCCGTTGTCACTCAGCCAAATCACCAGCGTGTTATCTGCCACGCCCGCCTCGCGCAAGGCCTTCATGATCTCGCCGGCGCTCCAGTCCAACGCTTCGATAACATCCCCGTACAACCCCGCCCGGGATTGCCCTCGAAATCGGTCCGCCGTGGCCAACGGCAAGTGAGGCATCGTATAGGGCAGGTAGAGAAAGAAAGGCTCGTCCCCGTTATGATGAATGAAGCGTACCGCTTCGGCCGTATAGCGTACGGTCAGGGTCGTTTGGTCGACAGGATGCTCGATAGGTTCGGTATCGCGATACAATTCCAGGGGCCGCTCCGTCTGTACCCACGGCGGAATCATGTCGTTGCTGTAAAGAAGCCCAAAGTATTCGTCAAACCCGTGCGAGGTAGGCAAGTATTCGTCGCGGGCATGTCCAAGATGCCATTTTCCGACGCACATGGTGCGGTAGCCCACATTGCGTAAGGCCGTCGCCATGGTGATCTCGTACGCAGGCAGGCCCTGGTCCGAGTCGGGTCCAATCACGCCTTCGACACCTCCGGGCCGAACGGGATAGCGTCCGGTAAGGAGCGCCGCCCGGGATGCCGTACATGCCGGGAGCACGCAGAAGGACGTAAACCGAGTTCCTTCGTGGGCCATCCGGTCGATATTGGGCGTGTGAATGGTGGGATGACCATAGCAGCTCAGATCGCCATAGCCCGCATCGTCTGCGAATAGGATCACGATATTCGGACGCTGCCCGTTGGATGCTGCGTCGGGCGTCGCCTCCTGCGATAACAGCATGCCGGCCGTAGCCGCCGCTGAACCCGCCATGAACTGTCGCCGCGTAGTTTTCATTGTGGGAGCCCCTCCTTTTCGATTCCTGTGTCTGGATAGGCCCATGCTACGCCGCAGCGAATATGCCATGCAAATGGCCGTCGAGTTCTCGTATGGAGGTACAATCGACGCATACGGTTGCATCCCCATGACGGGGGCCACTATGATGAACGGCGGAGGATGTACCAATGTATAGAACCTTAGTTCTGATTAGTCTTGGCATGGGGATAGCGGCGCTGATAATGATGGCCGCAGAAGGGGAGTCAGTCATGATGGAGCGTGTTCCTGAGGATGTCTATGAAGGCGAATTGGTTCGATATCCGGGGGCATGGCAGTTTCAACTCGGTCGGACATCCATTATCTTAGTTACCGACGATGAACTCGAGACCTTGGCTTCCGACCCGGATGCGGTGCTTGACCTGAGCTTGACCTTGGATAAACGGGAGGCCAGCCTCCGCCAGGTGTGCGAAGACGCCCAGGCCCGGGGCGTTCCCACGCTTATCATCGCGTTCGATCACTTCTTCAGCCAGTACCGTCCCGGACTCGAAGAAGGCGCAACGCGCCGATTGATGCCCGACATGGACGAATATGTCGAACATATTGCCCGAATCAGCCAGTTCGCCGGGCAATATGGTCTGCGCCTCGAACTCAGTTTGTTGAGCCCCCTCGAGATCGGGCCGGCCTATCAGCAGACCACCGGCGAATCGGGCGTATGGATGCACTACCGCAAAGGGCTGCGGGACCCCGAGACAGGGGCCTTTAGCGTGCAACTGTGGCAACAGCGCCGATGGGCCAATAATAAAGGGCCGCTAAACATCGAAGACGCCGGGGTACGGGTGTTTGCTTTCCGTGAAACCCCAGTTGACCGGTTGCCGTACCGCGTCGTCCATCCGGAGGATATCGTCGAGGTCACCGATGTGGCCCAGGTCGAGGTCTGGGACAACAAAATCGAACAGCAGGGCGATTATCGAGCGCGGCGTATCCGGGTACATGGGGTGGGCATGCCGGATATCGGCCCCTTGGATCGGGTCTTTGTGGTGCAGCATTACCGGGTTCCCGAGATGGATTACTTCAGCGAGCAGGCGCTTCCCTATCTCAAGGGCTTGGTCGACCAATACGCCGATGCGGGGATCGAGCTGAACGGTCTGTATTCCGATGAAATGCACATCCAGCAGGACTGGCATTACTTCAGCCATCACGATCATGGCGAGTTTGCGCTACGCTATGTGAGCGATGGACTCCAAAAACGGTTTGCCGAAGCCTATGGCGAACAATACCGGGACTTCGCCAAATACCTGATCTACTTCGTGTACGGCCAGGAGGATTTCGCCAACGATCTGTCGGCCAAAGCGCCCGTGTCGCACGTATTCGGCAGCACGCCCGAGGCCATCCGCGAGACCGCCCTGTTCCGGGCCCGGTATTACCGGATGCTGCAGGATGGCGTGGTGGACCTGTTCACCGAAGCGAAACATTATGCCGAGCAGCGGTTCGGCCGTCGCCTCGAAGCTCGGGCCCATGCAACCTGGGCCGAAAGCCCGACCATCGACCGCTGGGACACGCGAGGACAACATCATGCGGCCCATCAATATGAATACACGTCGAATTTCGTATGGTCCTGTACGGTTCATCAAGCGGCGTCGGCCTGTTACGATTACTTCAAATGGGGCGACTTCCTGACAGGCGGCGGCAACGATCACGCCGAAGGCGGCTGGCTCGATCGGAACTACCTCGGCCTGACGCTGGCGTGTTCGTTGGGCATCATCAACGAAGTGCCCTATGCCTATGCGGCCCATTGGGGGATGCCTGCTGAAATTAGCCATCGTCGTATGGCGTTGGTAAACGCTTACGGAGCTGCCGGATCGCCGTTGTTCGGCCTGGTGCAAGATATGGAACACCGGGATGTCGACGTGCTGATGTTGTACCCCATCGACCTGGTGGCGGTAGAAGAACGCTTCGGCAGCTGGATGACCCAATACGGTTATGCCAATCTAATCACCGCCGCTAAACTGCTCGAAGAAGGCACGGTAGTTGATGGAGCCATCGAACTGGGCGGTCGGCGGTTCACTACCCTGGCCACGATGTTCGAGCCGTTTCCTTCGGAGCAACTCCTCGATATGCTTGAGGTCTTCGTTAGTTCGGGGGGAACCCTGATCTGGTCCGGTCCGCCGCCGGTGGTGACCTGGGAAGGAGGCGATGCCCTTGGTTCGTGGCAAAAACTGTTTGGTATTTCCTATACGCCGCCTCTCGATGTGGGCTACATTGCGCCGGGACGGCAGGTCGACTTCACAGGCAGTCTAGGCGCTGTTGCGCCGCAGGTGATCCTGACTGATTTCCTGCCGGACCGCGTTTATCCGGTCACACCGGACAGCGACACCGAGACCGTGGCCAAGGTACGTGACTGGGTTGTGGGAACTCGCCGCAACGTGGGCTCGGGTAAAGCCGTTTATCTGGGCTACCGTCCCCGCGACGACCAGGCCCAGAGCCTCGGCTACGATGTACGAAACTGGTTCGAGGTGCTTGACGAGGTCGGTTCCTATCCCGCTACAGGGGCTTTCGAGGGGTTTAACGATAATACGGAACGATTGTCGCGCATCGGCGATGTGCTGGCGACGCGGTTTCCCAACGGCGCGATGGCCTATGCGCCCCATCTCCGGTTGTACGAAGAAACCTGGCCGGGCGGTTTCGGCCGGAATCGTGAACAGGACCAGGCCATACTTGAGGGGCACCCGCCGCCCGATGACACCCTCGCCCTTGACGAGTTCCGGGCGAATGGTCGCACGGTATCGTATCGAGGCGTTGGAGCCATGTCGTTCCGTACCAGTCCCGAAGGCGACCTAATCGCCTTTGCCGGCGGACAGTCCCGCGAGATCACCATCGATGGCAGGACTTTCGTCTTTGCCGACGACCCCATCGGCCAATTGGCTTGGGCTCCGGTACCTCCCGAACGCAGCGTCGACGGACGGACCGTGCTCAAGGGCATTGTCCACGGACGCGGCGTGGTACGCATTCCCTTGGCGGGGCATCCGGAGGGCATCCAGCTTGTAAGTAGGGGCGCAGCGCCGGGCAGCAAAGGCGATCCCATTCCCTCGCACGTCGAAGATGGGCATTTGGTTTTCGAGGTCACCGAGGCCGTCGCCGATCGGTGGTTTTATGGGGTTCTTTCGGAATAGCAGACCACACCATAAGGAATGTGCGGATGGCAGACCTGGTGCGTGTTAGTTTTACCATCGACGCCGAGTTGTACAGAAAAATGGAGCGACTCCTCGAGAGAACGCCCCATGCCAATCGGTCGGAGTTTATCCGCGATTTGGTCCGTGCGCGACTTGTCGAGGAGGATTGGAAAGCCGATGAAGAGGCGGTGGGCACAATCACCATGGTGTACAATCATGAAACCCGCCGCCTGACCGATAAGCTGACATCGCTGCAACACGAGCATCACCATGCCATTATGGCAACGACCCATGTGCATCTGGATCACCATCTCTGTGCCGAGATGATCATGGTCCGCGGACGTCCTCGTATTATCGAGGAGTTGGCCGACCAGCTGGGTCAACAAAAGGGGGTGCTGCATGCGTCGTTATCCATGGGGTCCACGGGGAAGAAGCTGGCCTGATATGCGTTCGGCTTTGGATCCCTTGGGCCGCGCTGTGGTAGCATAGAAGCCCATCATTGACTGTCTTTTCAAAGCGACGGCAGGAGTCGTTTTTGTCTCGATTCCCATACATGAAACGAGACCTATAACAATAAGGAGTATTATGGCGCAGATCACATTAGACGATGTGGATTACGTGGCCGGACTGGCTCAGTTGACCCTGGACGAAGCCACGAAAGAGCGGTTGGTAGGCGAGCTGGGCTCGATCCTGGCCTATATGGACAAATTGAACGCCCTCGATACGACCGGCGTCGAACCCATGATGCATGCCCTTGATATGACCAATGTCTATCGCGAGGATGAAGTAATCGAATCGCTCGATCGCGAAGCTGCCCTGATGAATGCCCCCAAGACCGATGGCGCCTATTTCTTGGTTCCGCGCATCCTCGAGGGGGACTAGGCCATGGACCGTGAATGGTTCCGCATGACGGCCCATGAACTGGCCGATGCTTTCCGTAATGGCGATACCACCGCAGAAGCCGTCGCAGAGGAGCATCTGGCGCGTATCGAGAAGATCGACCCCCAGGTTCAAGCCTACGTGGATGTCTGGCAAGAAAGCGCCCTGGACGCGGCTCGGGATGCAGACGCCCGCATTCGGGCCGGCACGGCGACGCCGCTGACCGGCGTGCCCATGTCGTTAAAGGATCTGCTTTGCTCCACGGAAGGTACAACCACCTGCTGTTCTCATATCCTTGATGGCTATCGAAGTCCCTATGACGCTACCGTGGTAGAACGGTTGCGCGAGGCCGGCGCCGTTGTCCTCGGCAAGGTCAACATGGACGAATTTGCCATGGGGTCTTCCACGGAGAACTCAGCCCGTCAGACGACCCGGAATCCGTGGAACCTCAAGTGCGTACCGGGCGGGTCCAGCGGCGGTTCTGCGGCATCCGTCGCCGCCGATGAAGCAGTGTACTCATTGGGAAGTGATACGGGCGGTTCCATTCGACAGCCGGCTTCTTGTTGCGGATGTGTCGGTATGAAACCCACCTACGGACGAGTCTCCCGCTACGGACTGGTGGCGTTTGCGTCGTCCCTTGATCAGATTGGGCCGTTCACTAAGGATGTCAGGGACTGCGCCTTGGTGTTGAATGCCATCTGCGGTCACGACAAGCGCGACACGACTTCGGCGAACCTTGCTGTTCCTGACTTTACCCAGGCTCTGACCGGCGATGTGTCGGGATTGCGCATCGGGCTCCCAAAGGAATACTACACAGATGCCCTGGGCGGCGATGTACGCGATCGTGTCGAAACGGCGATTGACATACTCAAGGACCGCGGCGCGACGCCGGTGGAGGTGTCATTGCCCCATACGGAATATGCCGTGGCCGTGTATTACATCATCTGCACTGCCGAGGCCAGCGCTAATCTGGCTCGGTTCGACGGTGTTCGCTATGGCCAGCGTGCCGCTAATGTCAAGGATGTCCGAGAGCTCTATCATCAAACCAAGAGCGCAGGCTTTGGCCTCGAGGTGCAGCGCAGGATCATGCTCGGGACTTATGTGCTATCCAGCGGATATTACGACGCTTACTATCTCAAGGCCCAGAAAGCCCGGTCGCTAATTGCACAGGACTTTACAAAGGCCTTTGAACACTGCGATGTGATCGTCACGCCGACGACTCCAACTCCTGCATTCCGAATCGGCGAAAAGATCGACGATCCCCTACAAATGTATTTGAGCGATCTCTTTACCATTTCGACGAATTTGGCGGCCTTGCCTGCCATTAGCGTTCCCTGTGGCCTCACCACAGAGCAGTTGCCTGCGGGGCTTCAGGTCATCGGCCGCCCCTTCGACGAGACTGCCGTGCTGCGGACCGCCTATGCCTATGAACAGCATCGTGGGTTCGACTGGGGCCGGCCGCCCCTGGGGTAACCGCATCCAATGGTATCGCACGAAGAGATTAAACAATACGCCCGGCAAATCGGCGAAAGCTTTCATGCCGATCGGATCATCCACTAGGAAGAATTATGAACTACGAAGCTGTAATCGGGATGGAGGTGCATGTCGAGTTGAACACCCGCTCAAAAGTGTTTTGCGGGTGCAGCACTAACTTCCATGCGCCCCCCAATACCAATGTTTGCCCGGTATGCTTGGGTATGCCGGGGACCTTGCCCGTTTTAAACCGACAGGCGGTCGAGTTTTCGGTTGCCGTCGGACTGGCCCTCGACTGCTCCATATCGCGTTGGTCGAAGATGGACCGGAAGAACTATTTCTACCCGGATCTGGCTAAGAACTATCAGATCAGCCAATACGATTTGCCGCTGAGCTTTGACGGCGCCATCAATATCATAGTGGGTGGCGAAACCAAACGGATCGGCATTACCCGGGCCCATCTCGAAGAGGACACGGCCCGCAATACCCATACCCTGGGCGGCGGCGACAGCGGTGTTGATTTTAACCGTTCCGGCGTGCCGCTACTTGAGATCGTGTCCGAGCCGGATATTCGAAGCGGCGCAGAGGCCTATGCCTATCTGACCGCCCTTAAGCAGATCCTCCAGTATTTGGGCGTCAGCGACTGCAATATGGAAGAAGGATCGCTCCGGGCCGAAGCAAACATCAGCATTCGTCCCGTTGGCCAGGAAGCCTTCGGAGTCAAAACTGAGGTCAAGAATGTGGCCAGCTTCAGCGGTACGCAAAAGGCCATCGAATACGAGATCGCCCGCCAGCGACAGATCCTGGAGAACGGCGGCGCAATCACCCAAGAGACCCGGGGATGGGACGCGGATCGGGGCATTACCGTTTCGCAGCGGTCCAAGGAGTCGGCCCATGATTATCGGTATTTTCCCGAGCCGGACTTGGCTCCTATCGTAGTCGATACAGCCTGGGAAGAACAGATTCGCGCCGGATTACCCGAATTGCCTCAAGTTCGCCGCGCCCGGTTTGAGGAGGCTTTCGGTCTTTCCCCCTACGATGCCGGCGTACTGACGGCCTCTCGGGAGATGGCCGATTATTTCGAGGCGGTGGTGGAGGCAAAGGCTCCTCCCAAACAAGCGGCCAACTGGATCATGGGCGACGTGCAAGCCTTGCTTACCTATCGTGAACTGGACATTGCCGATTGCCCGTTGGCCCCTGTTGAGCTTGCTGCCATGATCGGACTCATTGAAAATGGTACGATCAGCGGGAAAATCGCAAAGGACATTCTGCCCGAACTCATGGACACGGGCAAGAGCGCTCAAGATTTGATCGAAGAAAAAGGCCTGGTGCAGATTTCCGATGCGGATGAGCTCGTTACGGTAGCGCGGGAGGTCATCGCGGCAAATCCTGGGCCCGCCGCTGACTATCGTGCCGGGAAGGCCAAAGCGCTTGGCTTCCTGGTTGGTCAGTTGATGAAGGCTACGAAAGGCAAGGCCAACCCGAAATTGGCCAACGAGATTCTGGCTCGTGAATTGGGTTCATCTGAAGACTAACGGAGTGAACGTATGGAAGGACAGCTTCATTGGCAAAACTGGTAAAGAAGAAAGGTCCGGCAGCGGAGTTTGAAATGCTGCCGTATGCGTTGCGCGCAGCCCATGCGGCGGCAGATTACAAGGCCATCGATTTGGTCGCCTATGACCTGCGCGGGCTCACGCTGATAGCAGACTGTTTTATCGTGTGCAGTGCAGCAAGTGAACCTCAGATGAAGGCCATAACCAACGGGGTGCGTGACGCATTGCGCGAAACCGGCTTACGGCCACGCCATGTCGAAGGAGAACCCAACAGCGGTTGGTTGGTGCTTGACTACGGTTCGTTGATATTCCATGTATTCCGTGAAGAGGCCCGCGCCTTTTACGACCTTGACGGGCTGTGGGGCGATGCACCGCATATTGCTTTGGACCTGGACGACGACCACCCAACGGAGTAACTGAATGCCTGCTGAGCTTCCGGATCGCCTTAAACTTGGGGAATACAAACTGGACCGCCTCCTTGGTCGCGGCGGCAGCGGTACCGTGTATCGCGGTTTTGATCCCGAAACCAACCAAGTGGTGGCCATTAAACTATTTCACGAGAACTTTTTCGCCAGCAAGGCCCACGTTAAAGAATTAGCCCGCAGCGCCACCCACTTCCGGAAATTCGATCATCCCAATGTGGTCAAAACGTACGGATTCTTCTCGTGCGAGGACGGGCACTGCCTGGTTATGGAATACGTTGATGGACCCGACATGAAGTGGTATATCGAAAACCGCCCTTGGAACCTCCAGGAGCGGTTGGTTATCGTTGCTCAGATCTGCAACGGACTGCAGTATATTCACGATCAGGGCTATACGCACCACGACCTAAAACCGGGTAACATCCTTTTCACGCGCAAAGGGCAAGCGAAGGTTTCAGACTACTCGCTCAGCCGAGCCCGTCTGTTCGGGATGCTTGGCGGCAGCCTCAAAGAACAGATCACCCCCATGTATGTGGCTCCCGAGATCATCGCGGATGGCAAGGCCAGTCCCAAGAGCGACATGTATTCCCTGGGCGTGACGCTGTATTACCTCTTTACCGGCCAACTACCCTACCAGGCTGATTCCCTTCAAAAACTCTACATGTGCCATTTGCGGACCAAACCTGAGCATCCCAGCAATATTAACCGACGATGCCCGCGACCACTGGGCGACATCATTATGCGAATGCTTGAGAAGAATCCGGACAAACGTTTTGAGAGCTTCGATGAACTCCGCATTCGCCTGTCGGACATTGGCCAGAGTCGTATCTAAAGGAACGTGAATCTGTCCCTTTCATGTGGCCAGTTATTGAAGGCCGTGCGAATGCCATCCGGGCGATACAATGCCATCGGCGGTTTTTCGGAACAACAGGCCCATGGTATACTGCAATGGATGCGTTGAGTGGAGATGTGGTTGTGAAAACGCAAGAACATCCAGTTATTATTCACACGGACGGCGGGTGCGAACCCAATCCCGGCGTGGGCGGGTGGGGCGTTATCCTCGAGTATAATGGCTCCAAAAAAGAGCTTAAGGGCGGAGAGCGCGAAACAACCAACAACCGCATGGAGATGATCGCGGCCATCAAGGCCCTCGAAGCCCTCAAACGCCCATGTGCCGTAAAGCTCTATACCGATTCGGAGTATCTGAAACGAGGCGTCACCGAATGGATGCCGGGTTGGAAACGCCGCGGGTGGAAACGTAAGGGAGGCGGTATTAAAAACCTGGACCTATGGCAACGGCTGGATGAACTGATAACCGAGCACGAAGTCGAATGGAATTGGGTCCGGGGGCACAGCGGTCATCCGCAAAACGAACGATGCGATGAGTTGGCAGCAGAGGTGATCCGGGAGCTGCGTCGACGCGCATGAACCCGGTTCGCAACGAGGGGTCAGTATGAAGCCGAAGCGGCTGAGACAATCGTTGCCCCTGTATTTGATCCCGATTATGATCGGGCTCAGCGGCATGCTCGTTGCCCAGCAGTTTGCCGATCCCCTTTCGCGTGCATTAGTGGTACTCATCTCCGTAGGAGCCCCGTTATTTGCCGTGGGCCATGCCATGGCGCGTCTACATGCCACCCGGGGGCGCAAGATTATCCTGGCGCTTAGCGCCGTTTTGCTCACTCTCGGCGGCGTTGTTACCCTCCTCGATATCGCCACCGGCTTGGAGCTCAAAGGGCTCCTGGCAACCTGGACAGAGCTCCCGATCCATCTATGGGAAGCCATTCGGTGGACCATTCTGGTTGTCCTGTTGCTTGGATTGTTCATTCTGCTTTATTCGGTTGTGATCCGCGAAGAGGAGGTCAGCGAACTCGCCCACCGATTCAGCTCTCTTGCCGAGCACATGAGCGAGGGTTTCGCCCTGGCCACGCCCGATGGCATCGTGAGGATGGTGAATCAAAGCTTTCTACGCATGACCGGCCTGGAGACCCATCAGATCCTCGGTCCGGGAGGGGAGGAAGTGGCCCGTCAGTTGAAACTACAACCGTTGCTCGAGGAAATGGAGGGCCGCCATCAAGGTGCCGCAACGGAGTACACCCTGTCGTGGCCGCGTAAGGGCTCGATTCGGTATTTCCTCGTCAGCGTTACCCCTGTGTTCGACCAAGCTGGCGAGTTTACAGGAACGCTGGCGACTTTCCGGGATATTACAGAGCTTCACGAGCTGAACAGCCGCCTTGAGGAATATACCAAAGGTCTACGGCAACTGGTCGAGGACCG
>PWNM01000496.1 GCA_003557825.1 Candidatus Hydrogenedentota bacterium
CCCAGCCACGCGCCAACCGAACTGGGATGGCGTTCCACATATTCCCGGGCAAGCTGGATACGGTTTTCTGCCAACCTTGCCTGAGCAAGAGCATTCATCTTAGGGCCAATGAGGCCTTCGGGATAGCCCATTCGGCTGTCGAGCTCTTGAAGGATGGGCAAAGCCGCCGTATAGAATCGGGCATCAAGCAAGGAAAGGGCCAACATATGCTCGACTAAAGCATCGCGATCCTCTCCAAGGGCATTGCCAAGGGTCACCTGGGCTTCTGGAATGTCATCAGTAGACTGACCCAACGCTTCGTACACAGCCGCAAGGCGTCCCTGAGCAAGTAGGTTACCCTCGGCATCGCGTAGTATGCCCAAAGCTTCCTGTGGATACCCCTGTTCCACTTGGGCCGCTGCGACCAAAATACGGGCGGAAACAGATAATGTATCCAGTTCAACCGCATCCGAAAGCGTGGCGGCCGGACTCCAGTTTCCTTGGAGGGCGGCAGAAAAAGCTCGCAAAATATGTGCGCGGCGGACCGCGCTTTCAGGTTCTGTGATTGCATCCAGTCGTGCATCGGCCTGCGCAAACTGCCCATCGTGGATCAGTGTTTCGGCGTATTGAAGCTTGAGTTCGGCATCATCAGGGAGCTTCTCAACGGCCCGTTCAAGTATGTCTATGGCCAGGTCGAGTTCCCCTGTGCTTCGATATGCAGCAGCCAGGTTGCTGAGCGCCTGTGGACGTTCTGGGAACAACGTGTAGGTCAGTTGGGCCTGATTACGGGCATCATCCAGCTTACCGGTGGACAGGAACCGGGCAAACAATAGATTTTGCACTTCGAAGCTGTCCGGATGCATACGGGCAAGCTGTTCGAGTCCCTTTATTTCGAATTCGGGCATATCCGCTTCGTCAAACATCATAGACAACAACAGAAGAGGCACGCCGTTGTTGGGTCGGTTCGCAAGACACTCCGAGAAGGCCTGAAGCGCGGCGGCCCGGGCTCCGCCAAGTCCCAACATAAATCCACGTGCGAGATCACGCAGCTCTGCGCGGAAAGGTTCGGACTCCTCCCACGTTTGCAGAAGCTCAACCATAGCTTCGGCATCTCCGGACTGAAGCAACACAGCGTATTGGTTCAGAGGATCCTCTTCCGGTATTTCAGCGCTCAGCTCCTCGACTACATCCATGCGGCGCAGGAAAATGGAGGCCAGGAAGATGGCATCGCGGGCATCCTGATCTCCATTAGCCAGGAATGCGTCCCGCTCGGCAATCAGCTTGACCAGGTTCGCCATCTGCCACAGGTCCTGCCAACCTTCATCCGGCGCCTCCGGTTGGGTCACCGCAACACGACGCTCCGGCCGCCGTCCAAGAGACGGCATATCTCCGCCGGTCTGGGCGACCTCGAGCAGCTCGGTGACCATGGGCTCTTGGGGTAGGCTATGCATGGCAGCCTGGAAACAAGCCACCGCCTCTCGGTGTTCGCCGCGGTTCAAGTGGCAGGCTCCGACGATGAAATTCGCCCAGCCTGATTCCGGCATATCCTCGAGAATCGGTCGCGCGATGGCCTCGGCTTCATCGAATCTCTCGACAAACAGCAGACTACGGGCATAGGCCAGTTGAATGCCCGTATCCTCGGGTTGGTCAGTAGCCATTTGCGCAAATTGGTCGACGATATCATCGACCCGGCCCTGTTGCTGATACACTTCGATAAGGGCCATTCGCGCGGAGAGTGAGCCTGGATCTATGTCTTCCAGTATCGCTTGAATCTCCGATTCGGCGTTGGACGGTTCCCCAGCAACAAGATACGCCCGTGCTAGGGCAATTCGAATTGCTGCTGATTCGGGCATCTGATCCCGGAGGGCAACCAACCGTCTCATGCCGTCCTGCCTTCGCCCGGTTTCTTGATCAATGTAGGCCAATAGGATGCCGCCTTTTTCGGGCGCAACTTCGGCATACGTCCTTGCCAGATCCCGCGCCTCGGATTCGCGATCGTCTCCAAGCAGTATTTCGATGGATTCGACATAAGCATCATGATAGAGGGGATCGGCATCCCTGACCATTTGATAGGCTTCCAGCGCTTGCTCCTCATCATCTTGAATGGCATAGCATCGCGCCAAACCCATTCGCGCTTCCAGGTTGCCCGAATCGGCGTCAAGAGCGCGTTGATAGGCCTCGACGGCTCGTTCGATATTGCCAAGCCGTAAATGGGTATCGCCCAGATCGGATTGCTGCCGACTTCGGCGTTCACCGCACCCAGCAACCAACAGAGCACAGCACATGATCGCGGCAACCATTACGGTCCAGCGCATTTTATTCCTTTGCCCGTACCACATATCAAAGTTCACCTTTCACCGCACCGTCTACGGAACATGCCGCATGATGACGGGTTGTAGCTTCATTGCAAAATCCTCGAGCATGGCAAACGCCGCTTCCTCGTTTCCGGGGACCAGAGGCGCAGTCAGTTTGATCATCGCCGAAGTGGGCGTACCGAACGTTATCTGATTTTTCGCCCAGTACATCGCATTAAGGAAGAAGTTCCCGGTGAGGAAATCGCCGGTCTTGAACCAGTACAACACGGCCTGCTGATGCTCGTTGTTGACCAGCACAAGCCGGCGCGCCGTGTGATCAAACCCCACGGTGGTGGATTCCTGAGAACGGATCTCCCACCCTGCACCCACTAGGCACACCTCAGGGAAATGGAGACTCCTTCGAGTAGATCCTGCATAGACAATCGTCAACTCAATGGGCCAACCGTTGGGAGCCGCATAGTTACGGATAAGGATCGAGCTGGTTTCGAGCACCCTCTTGGTATGCTCGTCCACTTCGATATCTGCTCCAATCTGCTCGTAATCCGCAATGCGAGCGGGAATCTCCGCAATCGTCTCCGGGACGGTAACACGACCGGCCTCGGCCTGACGCGTTAGGATGGTCCAGTTGATCCCAGCCGCCAAGGCAAGAAAAATGCCCA
>PWNM01000628.1 GCA_003557825.1 Candidatus Hydrogenedentota bacterium
CCAAGATGCGAAGGAGTGTTATTTCAGAGTATCTGTTGTACGATACGTGCCAGCCGGGAGTTTTGAATGAAGGTGTTAGAACGGGTTGTCGCCACAGACGCGCCCGCAGCAACCATCTTGATACGCTTGATTATAGGAGGCATATTCCTTTCCGAGGGCATACAAAAATTGCTTTATCCCGATCTCCGCGGCGCGGGGGAATTCGCGCAAATCGGAATCCCTTTCCCGGAGATCATGGGTACTTTCGTTGGCATTACACAGGCGGTCTGCGGCGCGCTCGTATTGCTAGGCCTGTTTGTGCGGCTTGCGGCCATCCCTCAGATTATCATGATGCTTGTCGCCATCCTCAGCACCAAGATTCCGATTCTGCTTGGATACGAATTCTGGGGATTCAGTTTACGGGAGCTTCCGATATATGGCTTTTGGTCCATGGCGCACGAGGCCCGCAACGATTTTACGTTGCTTCTCGGTTCGATTTTTTTCATCATTGTGGGCGCAGGTAGATTCTCATTGGATAAACAACTGGAGCAACGGTACAGAGGCGATACGAACACGCAATGACCATTCGCCGATTGGTACGCCTCCATATCGTCGGACAGATTCATTTGAAGCGCTACGTTCGCCGGTGCGTAGTGTGCTGAGCAGTAATACCGGTAATAAGGATGTAAATCGATGACGCAACGTATTTCGAGACGGAATTTTTTGGGCCGTTCGCTGGCGGTCGGCGCTGCATTGGCGGCGCCCTCCGTGTTGTCCAGACGTCATGCTCACGGAGCCGCAAACGGCCGGGTGGTCATCTTGGGATTCGATGGGGCGGAGCCGACAATCGTAGAGGAAATGCTCGAGCGAGGCGAACTGCCCCACTTGGCCGGGCTGCGGGAACGCGGCATTTTTACACGCCTCGGCTCGACCATTCCGCCCCAATCGCCCGTCGCATGGTCGTCATTCACGACAAGCAAAAACCCCGGCGGACACAACATCTACGACTTTATCCGGCGGGATCCCGCCGGTCGGACCGGACCGGTTCCATTGGTTGGCACGGGCCGGCTTGAGCACACGGAGTTCTCGCCCACAGGTGAACTGGAATCGCTGCCCCAAGCGGAGAACTACCGCAAAGGCGCCGCGTTTTGGTCGGTAGCAGACCAGCAAGGGGCGCGATGCAAGATTCTCAATGTTCCCTTTGCGTTTCCGGCCGATCCCCTGCAAAACGGGATTATGCTTTGCGGTCTGGGCACGCCGGATGTGCGGGGCAGCACGAGCACCTATTTTGCCTTGAGCGACGCCTTCACCCGGGCCGAACTCAACGAACAGGTCTCGGGGGGCAATCGCATGGAACTCGAGTTCGACCGCAACGACACGGCCGAACTGCCCATGCCGGGTCCGCGCGACACGCGGTACCGCTTCAATGCGCCCCAAGCCTTCGCCACGGAGAAACTGCGCATAACAGTGGACCGAGCCGGCCACAAAGGCTCGGCAGAGGTCGAAGGTAATGTCGTCGAGCTGGAGCAAGGCGCTTGGTCAGAATGGCTTGAATGGAGCTTCGAGCTGACGTCCGACTATTCGGTGCGAACCATCACCCGATTTTATCCCCTTGAAATCGGCGAGCAGGTGCGGCTCTACATGACCTGTCAACAATTCCATCCGGAGGAACCGTACACGCCCTTCACCCATCCCGACGGGTATGCAGGCGAACTGGCGGAACGCTACGGATTGTTTAAGACCATCGGTTGGGCCTTCGATACCCATGCCATGCGGCAGAATGATTTGGATGAAGACGCGTTCCTGGCCGATGTTCGCCAGACCATGGCATGGAGAGAACGGCTGACCCTGGATGAACTGGATCGGGGCAACTTCGAAATTCTGGTGTCGGCTTGGACCGCACCCGATCGCGTCGGCCACATGTTCTGGCGGTATCGCGATCCGAAGCACCCTATGCACATCCCCGACAGCCCCGAGGTATACCAAAAAGCTATCGAGGAGACGTACAAGAAGGCCGATGCGATCACCGGCCGGGTACTCGAACGATTGACCGACGATGATCTGCTGCTGGTCATGTCCGACCATGGGTTTGAGACGTATCGCGTTGGGTTCAATGTCAACACTTGGCTCGAAGAGCGAGGCTATCTAACCATTAGCAACCGGGAGCGGGCAGCCGATGGATTCCTGATGGGAATCGACTGGTCAAAGACCAAGGCCTATGCCATCGGACTCAGCTCGCTCTACCTCAATATCGAAGGGCGGGAAACCAATGGCATCGTGTCGCCGGACGAGGCCGAGAACGTCATCGCCGAGATCCGCGATGCTTTGCTTGATGTCACCGACAGGGCCTTGGGAAACAAAGTGTTTTCGAATGTCTACACCCGAGCCGATTACCACGGCGAAGCAGTGGAAAATGCGCCGGATATATCGTTGGGCTATGGACCCTATTACCAAGGCACCACGGAATCCTCACGGGGCGCCATCGGCCAGGGGATTTTCGATCTGAACGCTGACAAATGGAGCGGCGAGCATGCAGCCTCCGACGTGAGCCGATTGCCGGGATTGCTTTTTGCCAGTCGCTCGATTGAAGCGGATGATCCCACTTTGCTCGATCTCGGACCGACGGCACTGGCGCACCTGGGGCTGGATGTCCCGGGTGATTTCGAGGGTAGGTCACTGGTATAGCGATTAGGTGGACGGGGTGGACGACTATCGCTTGTCCACCCCGATTGTTTTACTCGTTGAATCGACGATCCCAATCGTAGTCGTGAGCGGTGACGATACTCTCCATGCGGCAGATGCGCCGTTCGAGGTTGTCGTAGACCCGCTTGAGCCGGTACAGAGCCATCTTTCGCGAGTGGAGATAGGAATCGTAGAACTCGCGGTCCAGGGTTCCTTGAAACGGCAACACCGGTTCGGGCTTCATCAGCAGCGCAATCAGAATGTAGACGATAAGGCCGGTGAACCCCGAC
>PWNM01000154.1 GCA_003557825.1 Candidatus Hydrogenedentota bacterium
GAAACCGAATCGAACGTGCCGCCCCAAGGGACGTCCGCTCCCGGCTCCGCGATGAACGACGACCCCGATGACGGCCTCTTGGGTGGAGCCGCTTCTGTAACTGCCGAGGCATCCTCTCGTGGCGTACCCCCTTCCCCGGCGCACGACAACGGGGAGGAGGCCGAGGAATACCCATTTGTCGTCCCCGGCGATGCGGTCCAGATCATTCCGGGCCCCGGCAATACCGTCAGTGTCCTGGCCGACTATGCGCCGGTAGACGAGGTGCTCTCCGCCCTGGCCCTGCGTGAAGGGACGCAGGCCGTATTTCCCAAACGCTTGCATAGCCGGGTACTCCTAACCAACCCGGACGATTTTCGTCCCCCGGCAGACTGGATTTCGCAGGTGGTAAGGGGGATGAATCTGATTTACTATGAGGATAACGGGGTTCGACGGTTTGGCGTTAGGCACTCTGACCATTATGATGGTACGCTAACCAGTGCGGAAGTGGTTGAAAAATATCGCCGTGCGTCTAACCCAAGCAAACCCGCTCAGGGTATTACACACTCCTTGCTTATTCTGCACGGTGAGTTTATACCCCCTCCTTACGAGATTACCATTAGCGATGAAAGGGGCTTATTTGCATTTCTCCGTTCCGAGGATGAAGTTACGGTAATGGTGAACGGCCTTCCCTTGCTGACACTCACGGATTCACATCAAGGTATGCCTGATCTTCCTTCTTTTGAAGAAGTAGAGGGCGGGAAGATGCCGCTAGCTAGTTCGAGGGATGTATATTATTTCTCGGCATTTGTGGGGTATCCTCATCTTAGGGCGGTAATGGATCAGGATAGCGCCCTGCGGGAACTGGCAGTTTTGCTAGAAAAACAGGAGATAGTTGAAAAGGCCTTCGTAACTGACGAGCATCCTCGTATCTGGGTTACTTTTTTTGATTGCATATCTGATCCTCCATTAAGAAAACCAGCCCTACCAGAAAACTATAACCTGGATACTGCTGAAGTAAGGAGCACGGGGGGAGTTGGTGCGACGCTTACTTTACGTGAACAGGCAAAAGGACAGGCGGATTTCTGGAGAAGCCAACTGGATAACTCCAAGCTTATCATCCGTGGTAGCACGGGTGAAATGCACATCAGAGCACCAAGAAGAACCAACGAGGGGCCTTTGGTCGCGCTTGCAGAGATCATCCAAAAGTCCATGGATACGGATATGGATGTTCTTGATATGGAATGTATGATCGCAGATGTGATTGAAGAACGACAACTTGCCCGTGAAATCGCCGCCAACAACTTCGGCGCAGACGGCGCGCCCTTGTTGGAGGCGCTGGAGGCGATCATCCATGATTCGGAATAGCCGGTTCTTGCTCCTACGTCTGATTCCGAATCCGGCCCCGGTTGGCGTAGCGCGTCTCGACGTGCTACGCTACCGGCGCAACTGCAATCTCGTTCACGGATTCGGAGGACCGTTCCCACGATGCTTTCCCGACGCGCCTTTCTGCAGGGAGTCGCAGCGACGACTTCGGGCCTGGTCTTGCGAGCGGCCCACAGCCTCGAGGAACCGCCCATGGAACCCTTTGTCATGGCATCGCCCGAGTCGCACGGCATGGACCCCGGTCGCCTGGCGAAGGCCTACGCCTTCATCGAAGACGAACTCGCCGCGAAGAGTTTTCCCGGCGCGACCCTGGCCGTTACCCGCAACGGCGCCCTGGTGGGGCATCGGTATTGGGGCGCCTGTTCGACCGTGGGGGACGCCAACGCGCCCTTCGGCCCTCGGAAATACAGCATCCTCTACTCCTTTACCAAGGCCATATCGATGACCGTGGTGGCCATGCTCCATGACGACGGGCTGCTCGACTTCGATGCGCCGGTGAGGGCCTATATTCCCGCATTCACCGGCGGCGGCAAGGACGGCATCACCCTGCGCCATCTGCTGACCCATTCGGCAGGGCTGCCGGGATTGGGGCCTGCGCCGGTCTACACGAAGGAGCAGTGGGAGGCGGCCGTCGAGCTTTGTTGCGCCGCGGAAGTGGAATGGGAACCGGGAAGCCGCACGGCCTATCACGGAACAAGCGGACTCTTCATCGCCGCCGAGGCGGCCCGGCGGGTCGTCGACGATAGGCCCCCGTGGCACGAACTGTGCCGCCAACGCCTGTTCGAACCTCTCGGAGCTGCCCGATTCACAGGACGTATTCCCGACGATCCCGCCGCCGTGGCCATTACGCCCCCGCCCGAAACCCCGGCGACGACCCTGGACGAAACGCTGGTTGCACTCATCGGCCATCCCGCCGGCGGCTTTCTGGGTACGCCCCTCGAGATGCTTCAATTGCTCAACCTCTACCTCGACGGCGGCGTCTGGAACGGCGAACGGCTGCTTGCCGCGGACACCGTGGACGAGACCCTCCGTATTCAGTATGGGGATGCCATCGCCGCCGCTCGCCAACAGGGCGAAGGCCCCGCCCACGAACCTTGGGGCCTCGGCTGGCTGGTGCGAGGCGACGAAGGCCCGGGCTGGTTCGGCCTCGGCACGGTCACCTCGCCCCGTACCTTTGGCCATGCCGGCATCAACACCGTGATCGGCGTGGCCGACCCCGAGCTCCGCCTCGCCCTGGCCTTCCTGACCACCGCCCCGCCCCCAACCGACGAAGACACCATCCGCATCCGCAACCGGGTCACCGATCTGGTCGCCGGGGCAGCGGTTTCCTAATACGGGACGGAGGCACGGTACCATGGGGATGATGCTAATGCTTCTGGCAACGGGACTTACCCTTCCCGGCGCGACCGAGGTGGTGATTCCATCTGCGCCGGAGGGCGTTCCGGTGGCGACGGATTGGACCGTTCGTGTCAATGGCGAGCCGGTTCCGGTATACAGCGCTATGGTGTTCTACGGCGGTCCGGCCTTTTTTTGCAGTTTCGACGCTGACGGTCCGGTGCGGGTCGAGGCCCAACCGTCCTGGCC
>PWNM01000183.1 GCA_003557825.1 Candidatus Hydrogenedentota bacterium
GCGCCCCCCACGCCCCACAGGCTCATGAGCACAAAGGAAGGCTTGGACCAGGTCGCATCGGCAAGCCAGCCGGGTCCCTCGATACCAAGAAACTGCCGCAACAAGCCGTTGAGCAACCCGCCCTCCGGATTCAGCACCCACATCCACAGCACCGACGATGCAACCAGCGGTACTATGGTGGGCAGAAAGAAAACGGTCCGGAACACGGAAAGCCCATGGACCTGTCGGTTGAGCAACATGGCCAGGGCGATGCTGAAGGCAAGACCCAGGGGTACGGCGAAAACCGTGTAGTACAGGGTATTGTAAAGGGATCGCCAGAACAGGGGATCATTGAAGAAGAGGAGACGGAAGTTCTCCGTACCGGTCCAAACCGGCGGACTGATGACGTTGTACTCGCAAAAGCTGTAGTAGATGCTCATAACCAAAGGGTACAAAATGAACCCCAAAAAGCCAACGATAAAGGGCGAAGCGAAGAGCAGCCCGTTGCGCAGGTTGTAGCGTTCCTGGCGGGTCATGGTTCCAGCCTCTCCAGCAAATTCCGGATGCGGAAGATCTCAGCGTTGACATCGGCCTCAATCCGCCTGGCAGCCTCTTCGGGCGTGGTATTGCCGAATACGACAAATTCCCGCTGCCGCTCGATCTGGTCGAGGAAAAACTGGGCCGCCGGTGTGACGGGATACGAAACGGGAGGCTTGGTCAGCAGTTCGTTGACGAACACGCTAAACTTGGGATCCCCCATGAAGCGATCATGAAGGGCCTCCTCTTTCCGGCAAGGGATGTTGCTGATAGCCCGACTGTAGTCGCTGGCGGGCGAAGGCTGACGGCCGGGACGGGGAGCATAGAACCACTCGAGGAGCTTCTTCGCCGCTTCGGGATTGGCGGCTCCCGTCGGGATGGCATCAATGACGGCGCTCGGCGAATAGCAGCGGAGCTCGACGCCCTCGGGCTGCGGCAAAGGCGCTACGCCCCAGTCGAGTTCGGGCGCATAACGGTCGATAAAGGTGACCTGCCATTCCCCTTCGGTGATCATGGCCACCTGCCCGGTATAGAATGGATTGCTGGCGCTCATATACGCTCCGAATCCGGTTCGGAACGCAGCGACGCGGGAGGCGTCCATGGCATAGGCCGGGGGATCCGGGTCCGCTGGATCGCGCATGAAGGTCCGCACCCACTCGAAGGTCTCGATGATGGCCGGGTCATCGCCGCAGACAACCAGCCCGGTCTCGTCGTCGAACCACGTGCCGCCGAACATGCCGCCCCAAAGATAGGTCAGATCCCAGGGCAGCCAAGGTAAAAAACCGATCTGCACCAAACTGCCCGATTCGTCATGGATGGTGAGTTTGGCGGCGTATTCCTCGAGTTCGGCCACGGTTTGGGGCGGTCGCTCCGGATCAAGGCCGGCCCGGCGAAAGGCGTCTTTGTTCCACAGCAACGCCGTCACATCCGTAGTCGTGGGGATGGCATAGGCTACGCCGTCGTACGAGGCGGCCTTGAGGGTGTGGGGAAAGAACCTTTCTTTGTCGAGAAAATCGTGGCGCGCCATGAATTGGTCCAAGGGCTGAAAACATCCTTGAGGCGCCAGCGAGGCCAGTATGGAACCTTCGAGACTGCACAAGTCGGGCGGCGCGCCGCCGGCAATGGCGGTCAGGAGCTTCTCCAGGCTGTATCCGATTGGCAATGCCCGAACAAAGACGCCGTCGATCACGCCCTGGGTGGCGTTGTATTCGTCGAAGAGTTCGACCCGCATCTCGTGTTCATGGCCGGAATGGCGATCCCAATAGGTAATGATGACCCGGCCTTCTTGCAGGGCTTGTCGTTCGGCGGGCGATCCGGCTTGGGGCGGCCATAACACGACGATCACCGCGAGACAGACGACGCCCGTCAATGCCCATGTCAAATACGTCCGCGTCACTGGCCGATTCTCCGTCGCCTAAGGCCGCCATTGGGGAACTGCGCTGGTGTACAAATCGTCAACAGAGTACTTTGGCGCCGCTAAAATTTCAATGTGCGCCGCGAATTCGTTTCTTTCGGAGCGATTGGATAGCGCCAACGAGGCCCAATCGTGTCACGCTGTTTGCCGATCTTACCCAAGGAGAATTCATCGCATCATTTGCGATCATACGGAGAGGCTGTTTTTTTACCTAATCTTTTTCGTTTCTTAACCGCTCTTTTACCACCGGTGTATATTTTTGCCTGCCTACATAAAGTGGTTAAGGCGCAGTCAAAGTGTCTACGAGGCAGTCGCCGAAATATAGGTTCATCGCGCCCACGCCAGGGGGGAGGTCAGCCACGTATTCCACAGGCACTGATTCGGGCTGCATAAGCAAATTATATTTTTACGAAAAGTTTGACTTTCAAAAAGACATCGTGTATTATAAAAGTATTTTAAGAAAAATAGGGATCTCCACCATCGGGGTTTGGAGACATGATGAGCACATAAAAGAGGTTTCCGTATTTTGCGCTCAAGAACATACGGAAGTCCATCAACGCCGTCTTAACAGGACGTCGTTATGAGGGGAGTTCTCATCGGCTACTCCTCAAAGGAGGAGTAATAGATGAATACCAATAGTAAAAAAAGGATTCTTTTTGTTGACGATGACTCGAAACTCCTGTCCCAGGTCAAGTCCTACCTCGAACGCCAAGGTTATGAAGTTCATGCGACTCATGATGGAGGCGCCGTGCTGGATCTGTTCCGGCAGATTAACCCGGATATGGTGATCCTTGACATTGTTTTGCCTGACCCGAAGGAAAACAACGTTCTCGCCCACGATGGTATAACGATCCTTCGCGAAATACGCAAAAGAAGCACTGTCCCCGTGTTGATACTAAGCGTGGTCAGAGTCCCGTCCATCGTGGTGATGGCCCTTACCACAGGGGCAGATGACTATTTGGTCAAACCCTTCAATATGGAAGAGTTGCATGCGAGGATTGAAGCC
>PWNM01000597.1 GCA_003557825.1 Candidatus Hydrogenedentota bacterium
CGATTGGCTATGATGTGGAGCCGACCAATTTCGGCAATCTGGTTCGCGGTCGCACCGACGAAACCGTACCCAATGCATGGGGCGGTTACCATGATGCCGGCGACTGGGATCGACGCATCCAACATCTCAATGCGACCCGTTTTTTGCTCGATCTGGCGGAACTCTTTCCGGAACGCTTCCAGGACCTTGACTTGAACATCCCCGAATCGGGCGGACCCGTACCCGACATCGTCGAGGAGGCGCTGTTTGGGCTCGATGCATACCGCCGACTCCAGACAGCGGAGGGGGGGATTCGGGGGGGCATTGAATCCGAGGAACACCCCCGTTATGGCGAGCTAAGCTGGCAGGAGTCGCTGATGGTGCTGGCCTATGCGCCGGGGGTTTGGTCGTCCTATTGGTATGCCGGGACTGCGGCGAACGCCGCGCGATTCCTGGAACCCATCGATCCCGAACGAGCGGAAATCTACCAAAAGAGCGCCTTGCGGGCCATGGCCTGGGCTGAGGATGAACTCCCCATGGAACCGGCCGCCCTGTCGCTTCGGGGTCGCATGGGGCTTCGTCTCGCTTTCTGGGTAATCCCGTTGTTCGTGTTTGGTTGGCTTCTGTGGCGCTATGCTCCCCGCCTGCAACCCGTGAACGGACGTTTGGTTCGAGTCGGCTGCTCGGTTGCCATTCTTCTGGTTGTGTGGCGATGTATGGCGGCGATTGCTGACGACAGCTATCCCCCCGACCTGCGACGGGCTCACCTTGTCCGCGATGGACGGAACTATGCAGCAGCCGAGCTGTTTCGGTTGACCGGCGATAGGCAATGGCATGACCTGTTCGTCGAGACAAGTCAGCTTGTTGACGATGAAACCCCGATGTTTGAATGGCGAAGCCACGATCAGAGCGAGGCGGCCTGGGTATTTGCCCTCACCGAACGGGACGGCATGGACGAAGCATTGAAAGCCCGATGCATCCAGGCCATTCGCAGAGAGGCCGATGAACGGTTGTGGGCAGGCGAAGCGACCGGATTTCGTTGGATCAAGAACCTATGGCGGCCCTTTGGGATCGGTTGCCCTGCGGTGCCTGATGCGCTGGCCGTGGTCCGGGCCCATATTCTTACCGGCGACGACCGATACCTGCGTGGTCTCGTGCTGGCTGCCCAGTTCGGAGCCGGCGCCAATCCCTTTAACATGTCCCTGACTACGGGAGTAGGCATTGACTATCCGCAACACCCGCTGCACATCGACTCGCGGTTCTCTGGACAAGCTGCCCCTCCGGGATTAACGGTACTCGGTCCCATGGATGTGGAGTCGGCCTGGTTTGGCGATTGGGGACGCATCCTGCTTGCGCCGCATATGTATCCCGCTCTCGATACATGGCCCTCCGCCGAGGCATTCGCCGATGTGTTCTGGAATGCCATCCTCTGTGAGTTCACCATTCATGACACCATCGGCCCCAATGCATTCTACTGGGGTTATTTGGCAGCGCGGCCGCCGGTTGGCATGGAGGACGACTAGGCTCAGTAATCGATCTGGCGGCCGATGCCCATCTCGCGGTGGGCATAGCGAAGCAGGTGCTCGGTCGTGTCCCAGCCGATGCAGGCATCGGTTATGCTGACGCCGTATTTCAGTTTGCTGGGGTCATCGCCCAGCTTCTGGTTGCCTTCGTTCAGATTGCTTTCCAGCAAAATACCAACGATCGAGCGGGTACCGTCTTGCCGCTGTTGCACCACGCTGCGTAACACATGCCGTTGAAGGTAATATCGCTTCCCGCTGTTGTCATGGCTGCAATCCACCAGCAGACGGGTCGGCAACCCAATGGATTCGAGTTGTTCTTCGGCCTGGGTAATGCTGACGGGGTCGTAGTTGGGCGCTCCCCGACCGCCGCGAAGGATGATGTGACCGTAGGCGTTGCCCCGGGTCGCCACAATACACGAGCGCCCATCGGAATCGATGCCCAGGAAATGATGGGAATGCCGGGCGGACTGCATGGCATCGAGGGCGATCTGGAGGTTGCCGTCGGTACTGTTCTTAAACCCCACCGGCATGGACAATCCGCTGGCCATCTCGCGATGGGTCTGGGATTCCGTCGTGCGCGCCCCTATTGAAACCCAACTAACCAAGTCGGTCACATACTGGGGCACAATCGGGTCGAGAACTTCTGTCGCCGTAGGAACGCCGAGATCACCCACGGCGATAAGGACCTCCCGGGCTTTTTTGAGTCCCTTATCTATGTCGTAGGTGCCATCGAGGTTGGGATCATTGATCAGTCCTTTCCAGCCGATGGTCGTGCGGGGTTTTTCGAAGTACGTCCGCATGATGATATACAGCCGGTCTTCGAGTTCCTCGCGCAACAATCGCAATCGCCGGGCATAATGAAGCGCTGCCGCAGGATCGTGAATCGAGCAGGGCCCGACAATAACCAGCAGCCGCGGATCGTCGCCCCGAAGTATGGCTTCGATGGACCGGCGTCCCTCGACCACGGTGGCATTGGCCGCCTCGGTCATGGGCAACAATTCCTTGATCTCCCGCGGCGTGAGCAGCGGAAGCATCGATACGACGTTTAGATCATGAGTTTGTTGCATGGCTCCCACATCGGCGCGCGGTCAGGGCGCAGCATGGCCGGCGCCGAAACGGTTCGGCTTTAGGCCCAGGTAATAAGGGCGGTTTCATGTTTCTCGGCCAGATCCTCGTGGTTCGGAATGGCCCGCACCGTAAAGCCCAGTTGGCCGGTCTTGTCACATACGATGGACCCTTCGAAGGTGATCGTACCGTCTTTTCGGCCTTTGGGTTCCATCTCAACAGCCTTGCCCTGTACGATCCGCCCATAGGGATCAAGCTCCCCGTAGTAGATCTCGACGGTGACGTCCTTTTCCGTTAGATCCGCCAAGGCCACCTCGGCCTTTACCGGCAGGCTGGCCCCGAATTCGAGACCCTCTTTCGATCCGTCGGACTCCACCTTTTTGATGGCTACCTTATCCCAAGATGCACGCACTTTCTTCTTCCATTCGGCCAGGTCTTTGGTCCGTTGCCGTTTGTCAGCGCGGAATTCGTTCCGGCGGATGGTGCAGGGCAGATAAAAACGATCCGTGTACTCCTGGACCATGCGGTGCGTGTTGAAAATGGGGCAGATGGTTCGGATGCAATCTTTCATCATCTTGGTCCAATGACGGGGCAACCCGTCGCGGCCCCGGTCGTAGAACCGAGGGATAATTTCGCGTTCGAGAAGCATATACAGGGCTTCGCTTTCCACTACATCCTGCTGTTCCGGATTCTCGTAGATCTCGCCCCGTCCAATGCTCCATCCGTTTTCGGCCAAACCTTCGGCCTCGCACCACCAGCCGTCCGGCACGCTGATATTCAGGCCGCCGTTGGCCGCCACTTTCATACCGCTCGTGCCGCTGGCTTCCATGGGCCGACGGGGCGTATTGAGCCAACAGTCGACGCCTTGGACCATGTATCGGGCCACGTTGATGTCGTAGTCTTCGAGAAACACCATGCGCCGGCGTACATCATGCTGGCGGATGAAGTGAATGATGTTTCGAATCACTTCTTTTGCTTGGGTATCGGCCGGATGGGCCTTACCGGCGATCAACATCTGCACGGGTCGGTCTTCATCCCGCAACAGACGCAGCAACCGCTCGGGATCCATGAGCAGCAAATACGCCCGTTTGTAGGTCGCAAACCGCCGGGCAAACCCAATGGTCAAGACGTCGGGATCGAGCGCCTCGCCGGCAGCCATGATCTCGGAATGGGGCGCTCCCCGTTCGCGGAGCTGGCTGGTAAGGCGTCGTCGTGCGAAGTTCACCATCCGCTCGCGGCGCCGTTCGTGGGTTCGCCAGATTTCGGGATCTGGTACGGAATCGATGTTCTCCCACACGTTTTCGTCGCCAGGGTTGGTAATCCAGCCTGGTCCTAAATAGCGGTCGTAGAGTCCGGCCATGTCGCGAGAAACCCAGAACCGGGAATGAATGCCATTGGTGATGGATGTAATGGGCACTTCGTCGGTAGGTACGCCTTGCCAGGTTCGGGCCCACATGTCCCGGGCCACATCACCGTGCAGCTTACTCACGCCGTTTGATGCCGCAGAGAGCTTCAGGGCCAACACAGTCATGCAGAACGGCTCCCGGGCGTCTTTTGGGTCTTGCCGTCCGAGCGCGAGGAACTCGTCCTGTGAAAAGCCAACATCTTCCATGTACTGTTTAAAATAATGGGTGATCATGTCGGGATTGAACATGTCGTTGCCGGCGGGGACCGGCGTATGGGTCGTGAAAACGCTGCCTGCCTTGACCGATTCGATGGCCGCTGGTATGGACAGTTTCTCTTCCTTCACCAAATGCCGGATGCGTTCAAGGGTCATAAAGGCCGCATGACCCTCGTTCATATGGAACACCGATGGCCAGATTCCGAGCTTGTGTAGCAGCCGGACGCCGCCCATGCCCAACAAAATCTCTTGGCGAATCCGCATGTCAGGCGTTCCGCCATAAAGCCGCGCGGTGATTTCGCGATCGTCGGTTTCGTTGGCGTCAAAATCACAATCGAGCAAGTATAGGGGAACCCGACCGACTTGCGCTTGCCAAACGCGGGCGTGGACGACCCGTTCGGGGTAGTCCACATCAATGATGAGTTGATTCCCCTTGTCGTCGCGCACCTGCGTGAGGGCCATGTTGTAAAAATCGTTTCGGGGATACCGTTCCTGTTGCCAGCCGTCCGCATTAAGGTACTGCGTGTGGTAGCCTTCGCGATAGAGCAGGCCGATACCTACCAGCGGCAATCCCAGGTCGCTTGCGGATTTTAGATGGTCTCCGGCGAGCACCCCAAGGCCTCCCGAATAGATGGACAGCGACTCATGAATGCCAAACTCGAGCGACAAGTAGGCTATCTGAAATTCCTCAGGCGCATCCGGATTCTTCTCGCGCCAGTTGCCGCCTTCCATATATTCACGGATTGATGCCGCAACGCGGTCGAGATGGGCGGTGAAACTATCGTCTTGCTCTAGTTCCTCGAGTCGTTCCTGAGACACCTCGCCGAGCAGCAACACGGGGTTTTGGTTGTTCTGAACCCAAATGTCGCGGTCGATGCGGAAAAACAGATCAATGGCTTCCGGCTCCCAACACCAACGGTAGTTATGGGCAATCTCCGAAAGGGCCTTCAATCGTTCCGGTAACCGGGGTACGACAGTAAACTTGGTGATATTCGGCATCCTCAATCTCCTAGACGATAGTCACGCATCACCACAGCATCGGGTTCCGTGGTAAGGCAATGAATGCGATTTTCCCTTGGTCTGCGCTACCGGATTCGTGCAAGGCCATACTTGGTACAATCGGCCCTATCCAAACGTCCCTTCAGATAGTTCGAAACGCGTAA
This sequence comes from Candidatus Hydrogenedentota bacterium, assembly GCA_003557825.1. Classification (GTDB taxonomy): domain Bacteria; phylum Hydrogenedentota; class Hydrogenedentia; order Hydrogenedentales; family SLHB01; genus PWNM01. The sequence goes on from PWNM01000597.1 coordinate 5,352, forward strand.
CCTGCTCGGAAGCAGGATCCAGGTAGCGAACCGGATCCTACAGAGTATAGAGGAATCGATAGATTCAGGTCTAACACCTCAGACCGGAGATAGAGGGAGCCCAGTGTCATCGGGTATGGCTTGGCCTATCCGCTTCACCATAATCCGCGAATCAACAGCAGAAACCCCAGCGCAAAAAGTGGAAGGCCAATAAAAATCCCAACAAATGTGGACATAAACAGCAGGCCCAACCCCATGAATAGCAAACCCAGAAGCAGCGTTATCAAGATACCTACGGCATTGGCGAATAGGGTGATGAGTCGCCATAGCAACACCAAGGGCCATAGCAAGAACGGTATGCGCCGCAGGGAAGGGGGATGTCTCTGCATCGGGGATCCTTTCTATGTGCCATCCGCTACGATGTGCACTCATATCGCGATTATGATACGCCCCGTGTGTCGTGTTCTTTTTCCCAATTTCCCAACACGGGACCCCATCTTAGAAATCCGAGGATCCATGATATCAGGCCTATGGAAACGGCAATATAGACCGATATGTCACCAAAATAGGGGACAAAAAGCATAATCAGAAGGACAAGGCTCACGAGAAGATACGCAGCCCATACGAGACCAAAGACAGTAAATGTGCGCTTCGCGGTTTTCATGGTGGTACTCCTTGTATGTTCATATTCCTACTCGATTGGGCTGTCTGTGTTTACAGGATTATGTACCGCCTCGCGAAGGGCTGCAAGTTCCAGGTCAATCGCTTCCTGAACCTCCAGCTCCTCGAATTCCTCGCGCAAGCTCCTCTTCGCAGGACATGCAACGGCGTCCGATTCGCGGCCCAGGCGTTCGAGTCGTTGGTCGAAGACCTCGAAACGGACGAAGGAGGCCTGAGGAGCCCGTGGACCTCGTTGGTGTCTAACGGCGCGTCTGCGATCGGCCTCGGATCGCGCATGAGCCAGTTCCTGTTGCCGCTTCCGGGCCTGGACAATCTTTTCCTCGATGGCAATGATATCCGATTGATACTGATCCACCAGATCATCGAACTGCGTGAGGTCACGTTCGAGCTCTTCGATACGCTGCATATGCCCTCGCCTTTCCAGCAACGCTTCACGGGCCAGATCCTCGCGGTGTTGCTCCAGCGCCAGCCGCGCCCGATTGTGCCATCGTTCGGCCTGACGCTGTTCTTCGGTCAGGTGACGCCGCGTCCGCTTCTGGGAGGCCATGGTCTCGGCGCAGGCCTGCTTGACCTCGCCCAGGGTTTCCTCCATGTCGCGCAGAAGCAGTCGAACGAGTTTCTCCGGATTTTCTGCTTTGTCTAATGTGGCATTGATGTTCGAACTAACCAGTTCATGGACTCGTGTCATGATTCCCATCGTGCTTCTCCCTTGCCCCGTGCCGGGGCTTCATCTATCGACCAATGACCATATGTGCTACTGATCCCAGACTTTGGTCCGATATGCCATTAGTATTTCCGTATATGCAGTAACAACCCCCGTGCCAACTGGCCATGAACAAGCTAAGGCGTTTATGCCCTATGGGTTATGCGAACTGGACCGCATGAGGCCATTTTCAATACGTGGCAAAGTATGCGATAATGTGGTTGAACCAACCAGAGGAGGGTCTGTGTCGCCATGAGTCACCGGAACAATGAAGAAAGCCGTGAACCATCGCAGCCGCGAATCCAGGAAGCCATCGGACAATCCGAGTCGTTTTTGGCGTTTCAAGAACGGGTATCCCGAGTGGCCAAGGTTGACCGCCCCGTGCTGCTTGTTGGAGAACGCGGTTCGGGCAAGGAACTGGCTGCCGCTCGATTGCATTATTTATCGGGCCGCTGGCAGGAGCCTTTTTTGGCGTTGAACTGCGCGGCATTGCTGGCATCCCTTATCGAATCCGAGCTATTCGGCCATGAGGCCGGGGCATTCACCGGAGCCGCAGGTCGTCGCGCGGGACGATTCGAGGCTGCTGACGGAGGGACATTTTTCCTCGACGAGATTGGAGCCATCCCCATCGTTGCGCAGGAAAAGATCCTGCGGGCCGTCGAATACGGCACGTTCGAGCGGGTGGGCGGTTCGGAGCCGATACAGGTTAACGTCCGCATCATCGCGGCGACCAACGCCGATCTCCCGACGTTGGTGGCGCGACAGGATTTTAATCCGGATCTGTTGGATCGACTTTCCTTCGAGGTGTTGTTTGTCCCGCCGCTGCGCGAACGGCGCGAGGACATTATGGTGCTCGCCACCCATTTCGGAGCGCGCATGGCCTATGAACTGGGATGGGACGGGGTACCGGAGTTCACCGATGAAGCCGTGAATGTGCTCGAGGCGTATCCGTGGCCCGGCAACGTGCGTGAACTGAAAAACGTGGTGGAACGGGCAGTGTACCGCTCCGATGACGATATCATCACCGCCGAGGAGGTCGTTTTCGACCCTTTCCAGTCGCCCTATTCCTCGGCGCCCGAACGGATGGGCAATGCCGTTCCAAACGATGTCAGCGTCTTACCCGAGTCACAGCCTTCATCCCCTTCTTCCGGGGATCTGCTGGCCAATCCCATTCAGGAAACCATCCAAAATCTGGAGCTGCAGATGCTCGAGGAGGCCCTGCGTCGCGCCCAGTTCAATCAGCGCAAGGCCGCCGACATGCTTGGGCTCACGTACCATCAGTTCCGCGGTTTGTATCGGAAATACCGGAATCGCCTTAGCGGGTAACGAAAAACTGCTGGCCGTTGACTTCGATGCCGATTCCGCGCAAGGTCACCCCGATGAGGCGCGCATTCGTATCGGGGATTATCTCGTCCACGTAGACTTTGTTATAGTTGATTAGGGCGCTTGGACGGGGCTGGGTTTTGCTGGCCTGACTTACGAAGTTTATGCGAATATCAGGCAGACCGAGGCGGTTTTGCTCGCTGCGGCTGAGTACGGGCAATGATGAAGGATCGGCCGGCCGTGACGGCGTGGTCCGCTCTGGGGGGGGCGTCGGTTGCGGCGGGGGCGTCCATTCCCGTTCATCCCAGGTATGCTGCTGCGGTTGGGGCCGTTCGTTCGGCCGCGGTGTTTCCCGTGGCGGCTCCGTATGCTGCCGTTCTACATAGTCGGGTTCTGCGCGTTCTATTGGTTCCGGACGCGGTTCGGGACGGGACTCCTGTTGCGGTTCGGGGCGTGGAGGCGGTGTAGGCCCGTCGGCCCGGGCAACTTCCTGTCGCGTATCCGTCGGCGCATCGTAGCGGCTAGGATGGCCTACAGGCATAGTTTCCTCAGCTGAGGTATCGCCGCCGTTGTCTACCTCGTCTTGGATGGAGTTCTCGTCGTCTTCTGGTTCGTCCATTAACAATGGCGCGGCATCCGCGGATGCGGTCTCTTCGGTCGCGGATGGCGTAGCCGGAACGGATGGCGCCGCGGCGGAGGAAGCTGGTTGAGGACCTTCTGCATGGCTGACGCCCGGCGTAACCGTCCGGGTGATGACCAGGGCAACCCCAATGGCAATGACGACCACCAAAGCGCCGAACGCTCCGGCGAAAAGGAGCAAGCGCACGGGAGTCAGTTCGATTGCAGCGCCTCCGCCCCCGGATCGTCCCCTTCCAAACAGCTCATCTTCAGCGGTCTCGGGGTCCAGGTTGGCATCGGCCGAGTCAGCGGCGCGGGCCTTTTCTTCCTCGAGTTTTTGTAGGGCTTCGAGAATCGAACTCATGGCGTTTCCGTCTCTTCCGCTTCAGAACTGTCACTTCGGGGCGTCAAAGGCGCACGTCGGGGGTCCACCGGAGCCGTGGTTTCCGGTCCCTCGTCGAAAGCGCCAAACCCGGAAGCGCTATTGCCTCCCCAGATGAGGTCGTTCTGTCCGGTCTCCGGCGGCGTGTCCTCGGTTTGAAAACGAGGCAATGTCTCGAGGTTAAGGTCGTCCGGATCAATCTCGGCCGATAGGTTACCGCCGTTTTCAAGAAAATGTCCAAGGAAAGGCGTGACCCCAGCCGGAGGCCCGGTACGTAGTTCCTCCGCGGGAGCGACGGAAGCCTGGAGTTCCTCGTCGTGCTCCGCCTCAGATTCCTCAACGGGTTCTTCGGATTCGGATGGTTTCACTACGTCCGTAGCGGACTCTGAACTCTCCGCTTCCTCCGTGTCGGCCTCCTCAGGAGGCGATTCGCTTTCCGATTCCTCAGGTTCGGAATCCTCGACGTCGGCTGATTCGGTAACATCCGATGCCTCCAGCGCATCCTCTTCCTCAACACGGCCAGCCGGTTCTTCGACCGATTCGGGCTCATCTACGTCAATGGGTTCTGGATCCGCTTCTGCAATCTCGGCCGGTTCCTCAGTGGGTTCAGGGTCGGGTTCGGCCGATGGTTCGGGTTCGCCCTCTTGGGCGACATCGGATGCATCGACGGGGTCGGACTCAACATCCTCGATGGATTCGGGGTCCTCGGCCTCATCGGGCTCCTCGACAGGTTCCGGTTCCGGGGCGGGAGGACCGACGAAAGGCGTGTCCTCAGCGGCTTCTTCTTCCGGAACTGTGGCGACTTCGACCAGGGAAGGCGCGCCATTGGCCGGGTCGAGACCGCTCAGGATCATACGTGTCTTTTCGCCCACAATCCCGTCATCGTTAAAGCCCACTCGCCGTTGCAAGGATTTTATGGCTTCGGCCGTCGCTTCATCGAACACCCCGTCGACCTCGCCTTCGTACATGCCGATGGATTGCAACAGGGTCTGGAGTTCACGAACACGGTCGCCTCGATCGCGCTCGCGCAGTAAATTCGCATTGGGATTCGGATCGCGCCAAGGAATGACGGCCTGATTCAGGCTGCGCCGGGCGATTTCATCTCGGGGAACCTGCTGGGTTTCGTCCAATCCCGACGCCAGACGCACATCGGTGTCGTTAACCTCCAGTACGCCCAGCCAGGCGACTTGCTCGTTGCCCATCACCCGAACAAAAGCAGGCAAATTGAGCGCCGCCACTTGGTCAAATGTCATGGGCAATACTTGCACATTGAATCCGTGGGTTTCAGCGAAGGCTTTCAAGCTGTCCGCCGTGTCTGCTTCCGGATATTCATTGGTGTCCGGCAGATCCCATGCCCGGAGGATCCCCAAGGCAGCCGCAATACGGGCCACCTCGGGATCACGCCGGTCGATGAGCCGCACCAGCGGCGACAGGGGCTCCTCCTCTTCCCCATCGGCCGGAGCGGATGCGATTGTCGTGGCTGGTTCTTCCGGGGGTTCCGCGGGTTCCTCTGCTACCACCGGCTCGATATGCTCCGGACCCGGATTTGACGCCGCGCCGGTGACGATACTCTCCCACGGCGCGGTTTCGATTAGGGTGCGGATGCCGTCGGTCAGCGGCGGGGCAGCGAAAATGCCAAATACCACCAGCAGAAGCGCAGTGACGAGTACCCTGCGGCTCGGCAGGAACGCCCGAATCGGCGCCCGTTTCCGTTTGCGCGACTTCTCGCCGCGGATCTCGCGAACCGCCCGTTTTACGATGGGCGTGGTGATGTCACGGCTCTCTTTGGTGTAGCCGATGAGCAATGCCCGATCGCAGATGGCATTGATGACCCGTGGCGTGCCCTGGGAGGCGCGAAATACGGCCTTAACCGCGCTTGGCGTAAAGCGAATCTTGCGCCGACCGCCGGCTACCCGAATGCGGTAGGCGATATATTGCAGCGTTTCGTGACGGTCGAGAGCTTTGAGGTGATATCGGGCGGTAATGCGCTGGTTGAGTTGCCGTAATTCCGGCAAGGCCAGATTGTCGATGAGTTCCGGTTGACCGATCAAGACGATCTGCAGGAGTTTTTGCGTCTCGGTCTCCAGGTTGGATAGCAGCCGGATCTGCTCCAGCACCCGCGGTTCGAGGTCCTGGGCCTCGTCGATGACCAACACGCACTGCTTGCCCACGCGGTACTGCTCAAGCAGGTACGCGTTCAACTCGTCGATAAGCCCCTTGGTCGTCGTCGCCCGCGTAAGGATCCCGAAATCTTCGTTGATTTTGCTGAGGAGTTCATCGGGAGAGAGAATGGGGTTGAATATGAACGCGACTTCGGTATCGTCGTCCAGGCGACTCAACAGCGTACGGCAGATAGTGGTTTTGCCCGTACCAATCTCTCCCGACACCATGACAAAGCCGGTACGGTTCTTAATCCCATACAATAGATGGGCGAACGCTTCCTTGTGCTTGTCGCTGAGATACAGAAAGCGTGGATCGGGTGTGAGATTAAAGGGCCGTTCGCTTAGCCCATAGAACGCCTCGTACATGAAACCCTCCCCAAGGCAGATCCTACCCCGGAGCCGTTGCGTTTTGACTGA
>PWNM01000285.1 GCA_003557825.1 Candidatus Hydrogenedentota bacterium
CAGAGGCGCACGTATGTGGTCATGGACGCGCCCTTGAACCCAGCTTCAGCCGGGCTTCTCGACGGAGTCTAGCCTGAAAACCCGTCTTTGTGACCCGTTGTGCCTTTTTTTGTGTTGACCCTTCGCGCCCTTCGCGGCTTCGCGTGAGGCTTTCTGTGTTCTTTGTGCACCTATGCGCCTCAGCTCCAATTCTGTTGTTTCCAGTCGGCTTTAGCCGACGCAGTCTTAGCACCCGGCTTTAGCCGGGGTGTGTACTGCGACGGAAATTGAACGGAGCCGGCTTCAGCCGGGCTTCTCGACAAGCTTTAGCCTGAAAACCTGGCTCTGTGACCCGTTGTGCTATTTTTGTGTTGACCCATCGCGCTCTTCGCGGCTTCGCGTGAGGCCCTTTGTGCCCCTTCGTTTCCTTCGTGCCTTTGTGGTGAGTTCTTCGTTTGTCCCTTGGTGGCTCGATGCCTTCCCTGTTCACCCCGTTTCCACCCTTGCTGAAGCGTCCCGAGAAGCCCGGCTGAAGCCGGCTCCATTTTCAATTCGCCCCTTCACACTCCGCCCAGGCGGATGCTAAGACTGCGTCGGCTAAAGCCGACTGATTGGGTCTATATGGGCGCTTCAACTCGCCCATCGCTCGACGATGCCCTTAGCTAAACGGAAGCTGCCGGTTTCCTCCCCGGGCCAACGCCGACCGATTGGGTTCACCCTGGCGGTCCTTTGAGCTCCAAATAATTTACCCCTCACCGTGCGAGTCCCTTTGTGCCTCTTGGTGCTCTTCGTGCCTTCGTGTTGAGTTCTTCGCGCCCTTCGCGGCTTCGCGTGAGCCTTTCTGTGTTCTTTGTGCGCCTGTGTGCGTCAGCTCCAATTCTCTTGTTTTCAGTCGGCTTTAGCCGACGCAACCTTAGCACCCGGCTGGGCGGAGTGTATCGAGACCAGAGAGAAACGGAGCCGGCTTTAGCCGGGCTTCTCGACAAGCTTTAGCATGGAGACTTGCCGATCGTGCCCCAATGGAATCTATTGTGTCGAATCCTGAGGTTCTATTTTAATCCACAAACTGCTTGACAACTACGCTGTCCTCTATTACGTTACCACCACAAACAGGGAATAACGCCCCCTTGTCCCAATACAGGAGTATATCGATATGGGATTAGCACTACTGCCCTATCTGCCGCCCCTTGGGCGCACGTCCCCGACGCATCCTGTAGGCGAAAGGTCGCCGTCTCGGGCGCCGGTTCCGTGCGCCAATAGGCCACGGCGGCAAAGGTTCCAGCGATGGGGTCCAGGAGCGGTTCCAGTTCGAGTGCGTCACCGTTTTCGGGTAACGCCAGACACGCCAGCATCGCGCTCGTCCAAAACAAGGTAGTCATCGCAACCCTCCTGAATATAGTTCGAAATCCATACCCCTATTACCGTATCGTCTGGCCATCGCCATTGCAACCACGCCGACGGAAAACCTGCGCATGGTCGCACGTATAGTGAGGAGAGGAACAATCATGGACGCCCATCTGGAGGCCAATCGGGCCGTTTGGGACGCATGGGCCGATGCCCATGTTCGGGGATGCCCCGGCTATCCGGTCGACGCCTTTAAGGCGGGTCAGGCAGGAATGACCCCCAACACGCCGGATGATCTTGGACCCGTGGCCGGGAAGGACCTGCTGCATCTGCAGTGTCATTTTGGCATGGACACGCTTATGTGGGCGCGGCAAGGGGCTCAGGTGACCGGGGTCGATTTTTCGTCCCATGCCATCGCCCATGCCCGCCGATTGAGCGTTGAAACGGGACTCGATGCTCGTTTTGTCGAATCGGACATTGCCGCGTTGGCCGATCAGCTCGACGGAACCTTCGACATCGTATTGACCTATTATGGGGTGTTGCCCTGGTTGCCGGATCTGAAGCCCTGGGCCCGGACCATCGCCCGGTTTCTCAGGCCCGGCGGGTTTTTTTATCTCGCCGACACCCATCCTGCCGCGGAGATACTGGCTATTCCTCCCGGCGGCGCCGAGCCCGTCGCTGTGTATGACTATTTTCCCGGCGCCGAACCGATCGTCTGTTGCACCGGCGGCAGTTCCTATGCTGTGGCTCATGCGGGCAACCCCGACGACCGTACCTATGAATGGCAGCATTCCCTGCAAGACATCCTTGGCGCATTGCTCGACGTCGGCCTTTGTATCGATTACCTCCACGAGTTTCCCTACGCCTTTTTCAATTGTTTCGCCACCGACGAGGCCGATCCCATGGAACAAACCGTCGACGGTTGGTGGATCCTGCCCCGTCGCCCCAACCGATACCCGCTGATGTTTTCCTTGAAGGCCACAAAAAGGGGAGCTCCACGCTGAAGCCCGTCGAGAAGCCCGGCTCAAGCCGGCTCCATTTCCAATTCGTCCCTTCACACCCCGGCTTCTCGCCATGCTTTAGCAGGGCCAGGGATGCGCCCCACACATCCCCTGTGCTAGGCTCAACACGAGAGAATGACGGATATCGATGAGCACCCAGACCCCCGATATCATCGACCAGTTCGAGACCCATCTCGCGGGCGAACGGGATAGCTCTGTCCATACGCTCCGGGCCTACATCATGGACGTGCGCCAGTTCGGGACCTACCTCCACCACGGCCCGGCCGCATTCGATGACGATCCGCCCCAGGAGAACCCCCTGACCCTGGACCGGCTGCGGACCGTGTCGCGCAACGACATCCGCGCCTTTCTGGCCCACGTCCAGACCCGAGGCGGTTCGGCCCGGACCGCTGCCCGAAAACTCGCCGCCATCCGCGCCCTCTACCGCCATCTGGTCCGCATCGAGGCCCTCGACGTCAACCCGGCCCAGTCCGTACGCAGCCCCAAACTCGACCGCGACCTGCCCGATGTCCTCAGCATCCCCGAGGTGACCGCCCTCGTCGAGGCGCCCGACACGACGACGCCCCTCGGCCTGCGCGACCGGGC
>PWNM01000579.1 GCA_003557825.1 Candidatus Hydrogenedentota bacterium
ACGGGTCTTGCAGAAATGTACCATCAAGCCCTCTGCAGTTCATGTCGGAACAGAGGCCGCGTAGACCCATGAACCATACGTCATAGAATTTACGAATGACAGTACTAAGGACAATGTGATTGCAGAATCGGCCGACAGCGCAGGACAGGTAGCTGTCGGCCGTTTTTTATCCATAGTTATTTGCCTGACTTCTGATACATTGCCCCGTTCTTGATCCTATTCCATGGAAGCGGTACAGTAGGGGGAGGAAGACGAACAAGACAACCGTGCAGGGCGCGCCGAAAGGAGGAAATGATGAGCATACGGTTTCATATGGACGAGGTCCGGGACCGTGTGTTTGGAGTGGAAGAAATTGCCACCCTACCTCCAGCGCTGGCAAGTATCCTGTCGGTTACCAAGGATCCCCACAGCACGGCAATGGATCTGGCAGAAGAGATAGGCAAAGACCCGGCACTCGCAGCGAAGGTTCTCAAGACGGTCAACTCAAGTTTTTACGGATTCGGACGACGAATTCAAACGGTGAATGACGCCGTGGTTCTCCTGGGGTATATCGAAGTCGAACGGCTTGCATTAGCCATAACGGTCATCAATTTATTCGGCGGCGATTGGAAACAGGCCCGTTTTTTGAGCCAATTGTGGCGGCATTCGCTGGCAGCCAGCATCGCAGCGGATCTTGTAGGCAAAGCGTCCAAAGCGCAAACCACCGATATTGCAGGCGCTCATGTGGCGGGTTTGTTGCATGATATCGGCAAGGCCGTGCTGAGCCAGAGTATGCCGGATGTGTTTCCGGTCATCATCGAGCTGGTCGAGCGTAATGGATACGACCCTCTCACTGCGGAACAAGAGGTGCTGGACGGGGTCGACCATAGCGAGATAGGCGGGTGGATCGCAAACAACTGGAGCCTCCCCCCCAGCATCGTGGAAAGTATCCGAACCCATCATAATCCCGACAAAGCGACATCGGGACGCATCCTGCCCCATATTACCCATCTGGCCAATGCCATTTGCCACTCCATCGATGTGCCGTCGATGGTGATTGAGTCGCCGACTGCGTCCCAGATTGGGAGTCCCGATTCATGGGAGTTGTTGGGCTTGGATGACTCGATTATCGACCATACGTTGCAACGAATCGAGAATGAGCGCGATTTCATTGGCGCTATGTCCACCCGCACTGCGTAAGGCGCCTACAGCACGATGTCGTCGGGGTCGATAAGGCCTTCTCCTGCCTTGCATAGGGGGCATTCATCGGGGGGCCAGCTTTCCATATCCAGGCGGGCCAAGGACTCGAAACGGCAGCCGAATTGCGCCTCGCCTTTACTTCGGTCGATAAGCACCGCCACGCCGACCACCAACGCGCCCCGTTCGACGAGATGATCGATGGTCTTTTTTACCGAGCCGCCTGTTGTTATGATGTCCTCCACCACCAAGACCCGAGTCCCCGGTTGCAGCTTAAATCCGCGGCGCAGGATCATACTGCCCTCATCGGTTTTTTCCGTGAAGACAGCGCGACATTGCAGATGACGGGCCGTTTCATAGGCCAACACGATGCCGCCGGTGGCCGGACCGCAGACCAGATCAATGCCGGCGTCTCGGTACAGTTCCGCCATCCCTCGACACAACTCCTCGGTGAAGTCGGGATACTGCAATACGCGGGCGGCCTGCAAAAATTGTCTGCCGTGGCGGCCGCTGGCATAGAGAAAGTGCCCGTCCAATAAGGCGCCGCTCTCGCGGAACAAATTGATGACTCGGTTAGGATCCATGATTGCTTTGTGCTCCCCTTTTTAGCCCTCGTGCGCGGAAGGATACCCCATATGTTCGGATGATGCCCCCGCGGAGGAATGGATTACCCCTGCAATTCCTCTTGTATCATACGCACCGCATGCGGCGGCGATTCGTGGGCAAATATGGGGCGCCCCACTACCACAAAATTCGCGCCTGCCATAGCGGCTTCCCGGGGCGTCATCACGCGCTTTTGGTCGTCTTTTCCGGCCCAGGCGGGCCGTACGCCCGGCGTGACGATGGCCGGCTCTGGACCTATGGCGGCCCGGACGGCTTCGATTTCGCGAGGCGAACAGACAATGCCATGGGCTCCCGCGTCGATGGCCATGCCAGCCCAACGCGGTACGACCTCGGCTGCCGTCTCCTGCAATCCGATTTCATCACGCAACTCGTCATCGGACAGGCTGGTCAGGACGGTCACCGCCAGTAGACGCGCGTTTGTGCCTTCCACGGCTTCCCGGGCAGCGGCGATCATCTGACGACCACCGGCAGCATGAACCGTCATAAAGGATGCTCCGAGTTCTGCCCCGGCCCTGGCCGCTTTGGCCACCGTATTGGGTATATCGTGAAACTTGAGGTCGAGGAAGACCTGCTTGCCCATACTGAGCGCATCCTCGACAACAGGCGGACCGCACCGAGTAAAGAGTTGAAAACCAATCTTTACCCACCCACAGTCGCCGATAGCGTGGATAGCAGATTGGGCCTGCTCGCGGGTGTCCAGATCCAGGACCGCGATGAGTTGCGTTGTATTCGCCATGGTCGTCGTTATCCCCCTTAGGTCTCCAAAGCTCCGATTAGATCCTCCATCCGGTCGAATCCATGACGAAGCATGTACTCGCCTATGCCAACGATGACGTTCATGGCCGCATCGGGCTGCCGGAACGACATAGACCCTACCGATACAGCCGTCGCGCCGGCCAGCAGGAATTCGATGGCATCGGCTGCATGGCAAATGCCCCCCGTGCCGATGATGGGGATTGTGACGACGCGCGCCGCTTCCCAGACCATTTTTACCGCAACCGGGCGGATGGCCGGACCGCTGAGCCCGCCAACAATGTTGGTCAATCGAGGCCGCCGCCGTTCTGAGTCGATGGCCATGCCCAGCAAGGTGTTTATGAGGCATAGGCCGTCCGCGCCTGCCTCCTG
>PWNM01000169.1 GCA_003557825.1 Candidatus Hydrogenedentota bacterium
CGGCCACCCGAACATGGTCACGGGCCTCGGGAGACAACCGCTCCAGGATGCCGGGATCCGTGACCGGCTGCCAGCCTTGAACCTCGACGCCCCCGCTGAAACGCACCTCGGCGCCCGGCGCAGCCCGGTAGACGACAGGGGCATGGATCGTCCCTGAGTCGGCCTCCGTGAAACGGACCGCTTCATGAACACGGTAGGTGCCTGCGGCGAATTCAACGGTTACGGGCTCCTCCCCTTTAAGCGCGCGGACCCGGTCTCTGGCTCCGGAAAGGGTAGCCAGCGGCTGCTCGATGGTTCCGGGGTTCGCATCGTCTCCGTCGGGGGAGACGTACAAGTCCGCCGCGTATGAAACTCCCCCCCAAAGAAAGGTAAAGGCCAACAAAATGGTCATGGCAATAGAACGTTTGAACACTATTCTTCGAATCTTCATACTCTGATCCTTTTTCTTTGCTGAGTTCCTGTTTCTGTTATATCCCGCCCCGCTTTCCTCGGACAAGGGGGTGAAATCCCTTCGCCTCATTTCAAAATGATTCTCGCGGCGTTTTCCACTTGATGGTTGGGACCCGTGGTGCCGGCCAGCGCTATCCATCCGCTGCCTCCGGTAGTACGTCGGACGCCGATGTTGAACATCAACTCCGTTCCCGGCTCCGGTGATATATCCAAAGCGTCAAACGGTATGGCAAAACGCGCGGTCCAAAAGTTGCCCTCCGGATCCATTAACGCCGTGTATTCAAGCGCTTTGCCGGCTATCCTCACCTGAGGTTCATTACCCCATTCATGCGGGGGAACTTCACCACGGACGACACCATCGGTAAAACCATGGAAAACGAAGGTTGGAGGGCGCTGCGCAACAACCGTAATTTCCTTGTCGCGGATGCAAATTTCAAGACCGTCATTTTCTCCCCATACGTTTCCTTTTCGCAGCTTGTCAACAGGAGCCGGAATAACCACGGCCACGAGAAGCCGGTCATCGTCGCGGGCGATTTTAGCGGCGGGAGCTTTTCCCTCAATAGGTTGGCGGCTGGGGGTTTCCTTCAGTTCTACCGATATTCCGGGCCATTCGTCGAATCCGGTTGCGCGCGCGTCCACCCATGAGTGGTCGTCGGAGTTGGACAGTATGATTGGCAGGGAAGGATGGGGCAACCCGGGACCAGTTGCGGGTAACTGTATGATTTCCACTTCCCGCTTCACCGGCCATGAGGCGCGGCGCGGGTCTTCGTAGAGCCCCATCCGGGCAACGGGAATCGGCTTAAAGCCGGTCGCCGCGACGGCATCAGGATCCCGGAAGACGATGTCGATGGGTTTGCCATGCTCATCGCGCACCAGTTGAATCCAGTCCGGTTCTTCATCGAAGATAAGATTGTCCTCGACCGTCGTGAGGTGGCGGATGGCCGGATAGATGCTATCCCATAAACCACCGGCGCTAATGTTACGGCGAAAGACGTTACGTTTGGGGACGCCAGGGTCGTCATCAAGGATATTCACTAAATTCGGAAAACGACTGGCCCACGGCTCCTCCTGGAAAGGCACCGCACGCAAACTCGCACGAAGACCCCAGCGGGGATCGGCGGTGCTGGCCTTTTGCCAGGTCATGCCGCGGTTATCGACGTGCGCGGATTTAAAGCAGTCAATAAAAACGTTGTCAGTAACAGTGTTATCCACGCCGCCACCGATGTGCACAGCATGTGAACAGCGTTCGAATACGTTTCCATGTATAGTGTGACCCGAGTGCTGGTCATCGAGGTATATGGTCATACCCCCATGGCCGGTGGCTCCGACGATCTGATGCCAATAGTTGTAGCGCAGGATGTTGCCCTGCTGCGTCCAGTCCCGGCCTACGTAGTACGCGCCGGCATCCCCACTCTCGTATACGACGTTATGAATTTCGTTAAACTCGACAATATGGTCATTGCCGGGGGCGCGCAGCGCCATATGGGGACCGTGGTGAACCAGGTTGTGCGCCATGCGGTTGCCGACGCCGCGCATGTCAATGGCGGCGCAGTAGGTGCGGCGGCGGCGCGAGAAACGGTGGAGGTGGTTGTTCTCGATATTGTGCTCGCCAGGGGTGAGCGTTGGCCTGTCTCCGCCCTCCATGAGGATGGCTCCCTCACCTGTGTAGTAGATATCGCAACCATAGACTTCATGCCGGGTGCCGCCATCGAAGGCGGCCGCCCTTCTGCCCGTATTACGGATGGTGCAGCCAACCACCTTCACCGACGTGCCACTCGAAAACTCCAGAGCGGTGGAGCGAAAGCCCTCGATGGTGAAGCCTTGAAAGGTCACATGGGAAAGGTCAGTGGCCCGGATCAGGCCGTCGGCCATTGAAACTTCCGCCGACATTCCGGGTTCGGGCGGCCAGAAGTAGATCTTGCCGTCGACCCGGTCCAAGTAATATTCGCCGGGCTGGTCTAACTCACTGAGCAGATTGAACGCAAACCAACGCGCTCTCCCGGGGGTTATGCCATAGCGCGGTTCCACATTGGGATCACGTCGTATCACGTTGCGTTCAGAGTCAATCTGCCAAATAGGTTCGTAGAGTTCCGACCAATCATGGTGCCAGTAGGCAAGAATCCACGGGTCGTTCTCATTCGCCCAGCGAGCCACCCGGTCGGTATCAAGCACGACTTCGGCCAGATCCTCGCTCCGTCCAACAATACCGCGAAATCCCTCATTGGGCCAACGCGCCAGGGTCATGGCTTGATCGCCCGCAAAGAGTTCCATTTCAGCCGGTCCTGAATCACCCATGCCCAAGCCGCGCACAGGTATCTCGCCAAAGGCCGTTAAACCCTGGGCAAGAAGGTCGGCCACCCGAACATGGTCACGGGCCTCGGGAGACAACCGCTCCAGGATGCCGGGATCCGTGACCGGCTGCCAGCCTTGAACCTCGACGCCCCCGCTGAAACGCACCTCGGCGCCCGGCGC
>PWNM01000022.1 GCA_003557825.1 Candidatus Hydrogenedentota bacterium
ACATGGTCACCGTGAGGCACCCGTAGATTCGCGTCTGCCGAGTAAGCTCGTGAACCCGGTATCCTTCACGCATACGGGTAAGACTGATCTGACCGGGGGCGGTACCGGCAAGTTTGTCGGGGGCAGCAAAGGTGAGATACCCCCCGAAACGCGGGGCCAACAGGCGGGTTAACAAGCCTTTGCTCCCCATGGCCAGCGCAATGGTGGGGGCCGCGTCGGCTTGGGCAAGGAATCGCAACACGGCCAAAGCATCGCCCAGACTATGGGCCGTACCGACCACCTTAGCTATGTCCGCACCCGCTTCGACACACCGTCGGTGCAAGGCTTTGAGGTCGGGCATGGCATCAAAATCATGGCTGGACAGTATCAGCTGGGTCGGATGGACATCGCGCCCAACCAGTTGATGGACTGCGGCGAGTTCGCAGTCGATGTACTCGGCGCCCCGTTGTACTGCATCCAGCAAGATGCCAATCCGAACGCTTTCCTCGTCGTTGCTCCAGCCGCCCTCCCATGACGCCCGGTTGGTAATGATCACGGGACGCGGTCGATCCCGCAACAATTCCCCGATATCTTTGTGAGCCAGGGCATCGACCCGCAACTCAAAGAGATCCGCTTGGACAGCATAGGCGTCCATCAGTCGGCGCATTTCGTGAACCGTGGGCGCAGCCAGGGCCAAGGCAATCATGACAATCGATCCTTATAAGAGTCTCACGGACTCGCTTCCCCGAACCCTATGATAATACTCTTGCTCTCGGTTTATTTCCAAAACGATTGTACCCTATTTTCCAGAGTGTCGCCTTCTACAGCGCATGTCGGTTTGCAGCAGCCGGCCTTCGTATGGACAATAGCAGTCCGTCATCAGCATCGAGATCACCACAACCTGCGCGTTTCGAGGAACCGAATGAACCTGCTCCTGGCCCTGCTATTATTGGCGGCCCCAACCGACCCCGACCTCCATCGTCTTGAAACCGGCGGCATCATCGCCGACATAACCGTTGAGGACGTCAACAATTCCGGCCGCCGCGATGTGGTCATCCTGGCGGTGGATACGAGCTCCGAACCGCCTTTGCGTTGGTTGGCTGTATTCCTGAACGATGGTGAGGACCGTTTCCCCCGGCTCCCATCCTTCACCCATGCCCTGCGCGCCGACGCGGGCGGCGTCTTTTTTGCCGAGAAGAGCGGTACGGCGCCGCGGGAATTGGTCGTCGTAGGACAGGCGGGAGCCGATGTGTATGGGTATTCGGACAACGGCTGGACCCATCAATCCGCCCCCCGGTTTACCTCACTCTACCCCGCGGGATTCCGCTTTCCCCGTTTCCTGTCCCAAGCAGCCACAGACCTGACAGGCGACGGCCGCGAGGAATGGATTATCCCCACCACCGATGGGTTCACCATTCACAATGGCGAAGAGCCTCTCGGCGTGATTCCCAGCGCCATCGGCGGCTATCTTCAGGAAACCGACACTCCGGCCAGCCGAATGATCTATCACATTCCCGAATGGAAGGCCTTTCCTGTCGAAGGACACGCCCGCAAGGGGCTGGTTTTTCTGGGAGAACAGCATATCCAGTTTGCCACGGGAGCCGATTGGGGCGAAACCCAGCGCATCCCTATCCCATCGCCCCGCGGCATCCTCGACCGCACCTTTAACCCGGTACGCCGACGAGACGACCGCCAACCCCGTCCGCCGGGGGCTTCCGCGCAAACCCGTATCCACGATTTTACAGGGAACGGCCTCCCCGATATCCTGGTCATGGAAACCGAAGGCGGCATGAACGCGCAGTCGGTGACGGCCCTATACTTCGCCCAGGACGTGGGCGTTTATCCCGACGAACCCGATGCCATCTTCGAACGACAAGGGTCCTTTGTGCAGCCTTCCGTGGCTGACATTGACGGCGACGATATGCCCGACTTGCTCTTCGTCGAAGCGCCTTTCGGGGTCCGTTTCCTGGTCAACTATTTTGTGCGCAACCGGGTCACCTTGCGCGTAGAGGCCTATCAAAACCGCAATGGCCAATTTGGCAAATCACCCGATCTGTCGACCCAGGTCTCGTTGACCACCAATGACGAGGATCGCGACCAGGCCTTTGCCCTCGGGGATTTTTTTGGCGATGACCGAATGGGCGCGGTTTTTGGCAACGGAGACAACCGGCTGGCCGTCTTCCGCGGCTCGGAGACGCAGCTCCTCGAGTCAGCGCCCGTCACGACGCTCGATCTGTCCCCCTATGGCATCGCCCGGGCGGTGCGCCTGTGCGCCCAAACCACACAGGACGCATTGTTGGTCTACTGGCCCGGCGAACGCACCGATGCCGTTTTGGTTCGGTTTGATCCGCCGGCGTGATTACCACCAGATCGCCATGGGCAAACCACGGCTGTCGTACGCCGGCGTTTTGGGTACATGACACGCCGTTCCTTGGGCGACCCGCTGCGCTGTCCAGCACAATACGGTCGCGTCCAACACGTCCTCCCGGGTAGCTCCCTTCGGAGGGCGCCCGAGGGCGGCCTCAATCCAATGGTATCCCGCATCCTTCAGTAAGGCCGTTCGCTGACAACGCCCGGCAACCGTCCGTTTGTTGTTCACCAGCGGCCGGTTGCCATTCAACGCCTGAAAGGCCAATTCCGGATGGGCCTCAACAATCCGCTGCTTGGGCCGATGGGCCAACACCGAGTCCAGATCACGAATCCGCGCAAACAGGTTGTATGTTTGTTTGGAGATGCCAATTCGCTCGGGCGATGTCTCTCGGTTGATCCGCAACGCTTCTCCATAGGAGGCGGCATCGAGAGCGGGTCGCACGGGTGGTGAGAATACCGTGGAGGCTCGACCCGGACCCAGGATGCGCCGGGCTTCCTGGTCACAGGCGCGTCCGCCCGACGCCGCCCGATCCAATAGCCCGATAGGCATGTCCACGGCGATGACG
>PWNM01000278.1 GCA_003557825.1 Candidatus Hydrogenedentota bacterium
ATTTGCTGTTGTACGGGCCACGCGAAATCCGACTGCTTTCGGGCTCGACCGCGTTGACGAAGGCATTCCATGGGACGGTATTTGGACCGTTTCGCTCCATTTATACCAGGGCGACTACCCCTTCGAAGAGCTTGATGTGACGTTTGCCCTGGATACGCCTATTGTCATGGATCTGCCCGTAGGCAGCCTACCCGATGAACCGGTGGTTCGCATAGGTGACATTCGCGACGGCGGCGTGACGCTCTATCGTGCGGAAGCGATGTACGACTATGCCGATACGAGCCCCAAAGCGCTGAGAAAGACCAACGCCCCGGAGCGGTATCAGTGGAACGTGGGTCCGATGGACACGTATCCCCTAGCCGGCCGCAATGTGTCCGACGATACGCCGGTTCGACGGATTCGGGTTCGCATGGACGGCCCGGGCGTGGCAGGATTGCGACGAGATGCTTATCTGACCAAGACAGTGGTCGATTCGACGCACTATAGGGTTAGCGAAAATGGCGCGATCCGAGGGTCATACAAAGGGGGCGATGAAGTGGTTATCCGCGGACGGGGCTTGGCCTGGCCCACCCGCATTCTCTTCGGCGACGTTATGGCCTATGAACGGGACGCCGATCTTGAAAACCGCTTGATTTTCGCTTCGGATACGGAACTGCGCGTGCTGTCGCCTGCCTTTGACGGCGAAGACGGGGAAACCGTTGTGGATATTACGGTCGAAATGCCGCAACGCTCAAATGCTACGATGACCATTCATATGCCCAAGCAGTTTACGTTCAAAAACCCCACATGGCTTACGCAATTGCTGACGGCCCTCATCGGCATTCCCATTGCGTTGATTGGATTGCTGGCGGGCGGTCGCAGCGCGGGCAGCGGTGGCGGACCGTGTTTCATTGCCACGGCGGCCTATGGCACAAGCCTGGCCGAACAGGTCGAGGTACTGCGGACCTTCCGCGATATGTGGCTATTGGACAATGCGGTGGGTACGGCATTTGTCGACATATACTATCGACTTAGCCCGACTCTGGCGGATATCATTGCAGGTCACCCCGCCCTGGCGGCGATGGTGCGTCTTGCCCTTTGGCCTGTAGTTCTCTCGGCCCGGTTTTTCGCAGCGGTTCCCGGCATCGGCCACATGACCGTGATGGTGTTGCTTGGAATTTCATTCCTGAGTATTCGACGGAAATCAACCCAACAACAATAGGCTTCTGTGGAAGCTTAAGTGAAGCAATCGAGTCGGGGCCGGGTACGAGTTGGTGGGCTAATTAACGATTAGGGGGAATAGATGGGTCTAGCACACCGAAAGCGGCGGGTTATCAATGCCATGGCTCCCATTCGCATCTGCGATTTGGGTGGCTGGACCGATACGTGGTTTGCGGGCCGGGGTACCGTTCTAAACATTGGCGTCTACCCCTATGCCGAAACCCAGTTGTATGTCTACGAAGATGATAACCGCCCCAGAATCATGATCCATGCCGAGAATTTCGGTGAACGCTACGAGCTGCGTCCCCGTCAAGGCGACTATGACCGCCATCCACTGCTCGAGGCGGCCATCGAAATCATGGGGCTGCCGGATCATCTGTGTTTCGAGGTTAATCTATACTGCGCCGCCCCGGCCGGCTGCTCGACGGGCACATCTGCGGCGGTTACCGTGGCCCTGTTAAGCGCTCTCGACTTGCTTACGCCCGGCCATCGGACGCCCCATGAGATGGCCATGTTGGCCCACCAGGTGGAAACGGAAAAACTCGGCTTGCAGTGCGGTATTCAGGACCAGCTTTGTTCGGCCTATGGAGGAATATGCTATATCGATATGTTCGAGTATCCCCATGCATCCGTGTCGCAGATCCAGATTCCCAACACAACCTGGTGGGAACTCGAGCGGCGGATGGTATTGGTTTTTTTGGGCCGAACCCATTCATCGAGCGCGGTCCACGGCCAAGTGATCAAGAATCTCGAAGGGGAAAACGCCGACAGGGGCATCCTCGAACCGCTCCGACAGGCCGCGATCGACGGGAAGAACGCCTTATACACGGGAAACTTTCCTGCTTTTGGCGCCAGTATGATCGCCAATACCGAGGCCCAGCGGGGATTGCATCCGGACCTCGTATCCGACATGGCGGAAGCCGTTATCGACCTGGCGGAGGAACATGGGGCCATCGGCTGGAAGGTCAACGGAGCCGGCGGCGAGGGGGGCTCGTTGACCTTGTTGTTTGGGGCGGAAGGCGAGCAAAAACGGCGATTTTCGGATGCTTTACCAAGCGTGGATCCATCGTTGCAGATCATTCCTACGTATTTGTCTCGCATGGGGTTGCGTCGATGGGAGGTGTTCGAGTAATCTAATGGAGGAAAAGGTGTCGGCGTAACAAAGTATGTATGCGTCGGTACTACAATCAGAGCCCAGGAGGATATGATAGACGGCGTAGCCGGTTGAAGCGCCGTACGCTTTACTGGCATCATATCGCTAATGGAACGTTTATCCCTGTCGAGGAGGCAGGTGTGCGGGGCACGGGTCTCCTGACGGCGGCTCATAGGAGGAGAAGTCCGTCGCATGTCACGATTAACACGGGTACTAGCAATCGGCGCCATACTGGGTTTGGGGATCATCATCGTAGGGTGCCTGGCGCCAGGGGACTATCAGCTCGCGTTGTTGGTATCGCCCACCGAACTCGATTTCGGAACCGAGCAAGACACGTTGTCCTTTAGAGTCGCAAAGGTGTTCTCGGCCCGACCCATGCCGCCATTCCAGGCAACCGTCAGCGAGGATTGGATTTCTGTCAGCCCCACTTCGGGCGTGAGCTCCGGTCCGACGGATCCGGTTCGGGTGCATGTTACCGTTGATCGTTCCAGGATGCCCAATGTGGTTAACACCGGATTTGTTACGATTAGCGCAGAGGACATCGTTCCACA
>PWNM01000460.1 GCA_003557825.1 Candidatus Hydrogenedentota bacterium
AGCCCATTGGCGCGCCCGCCTTGCGCCCCTTTCGGGCGTGGCGGATTCGCTGCCGCAGCATGACGCCATGCAGCGAGTGCGGGACCGTGCCGAAGATACCGCCATCGCCATCCTGACCCAACAAGCCGAAGAGGGGGCCGTCTTGGCGGGCTATCCCTATCATCTCGGCTATGTGCGGGACCAGTACGGTGTCGCCCGGGGGCTGACAGCGATGGGGTTTGTGGACGAAACCCGGGCCATCCTCGACTTCTACTGGCGCATCTGGCAACGGTATGGATACATCCGCAACGCCCAGGGTATCGGCGTCGAAGGCGTATTCCACATCCATGAGAATGATGATGTCGAGATAACAGGGTACCTTATCCTGCAGGCCTTCGACTATGCCCGTCTGAGCAACGATACGGACTACCTGGCGACCATTACGCCCATGCTCGAATGGGCCTGGCACGCTCAGAAACAGCATCTCATCGACGGGATGCTCCCCTTCAACGGCGACGAAACCTACGTAGCGGGGGGAATATTGCCCCGGCATACACTTAACGACGGCTCGGCTGAGGCGACCCTGCTGTTTCTTGAATCAGGACGGCGATTGTTGCCGTGGCTGGCGCAACATCGGCCCGGAGCGTCTTTCGAACAGGACCGTGACCTCGCGGCCGCTGTGGAGGCGCAATTCCGCCCCAATTTCATGCGCGACGGCCTGCTGATTACCAATAACCCGAAACGGGCGCAAAACGGCAATATTCCCAAGTTCCGCCATGGCGTGTGCGAAGGGGGAATGCACTTTGGGTGGACCGAACGGACCGCCACCGGCCGCTACCTGTGCCCCCAGTGTTTTGATACGGTCGATATGCCCGCCGTCGAGCCCAGGGAGTATGCCCTGCAATCGGTCAGCCTGACCCCTTTCTATTTCAATTCCGATATCCTCAGGGCCGAAGAATTGTCGCCCCAAGTCGAGGCCATCGTCCGACAATACGCCGAAACGGGCCAACTGCCGTCCTGTTCCATGGGCGGTCGGTCCGTGGGCTACGATTACGGCCTGGTGCTCTATGCATTGACCAAACTGGGCCACCCCATGGCGGAGAACCTGTTCAAGCAGACCTTGGACATCGCCGACACCGTGGGCACGTGGGCAGAGTATTACGAAAACCATGGTCCCACAGGTACCCGTTGCCGACCCTGGGAAAGCGCCATCAACATCGAAGCCTTGCTCGAATGGGGCCGCGCCCACAGTACGAACATAGGATCTAACCGTTGAGCGCCGTCCCTCGTTCTTGACATAACTCGTTCTATACCGGTATCTTATCCGTAGATTCGGAACTTTGCGCCACGTTGGCGGATGGATAGCATATAAACGCCCAATTCGAAGGTAGACTCCCCTCTACATCGTCCCGTGTAGAAGGGGCAGGGAACAGCCATCGAATGACCAGATCATAAGGAAATCATGCCATGGTACGTTGGATAAGCTTCATCATCCTAACCGCAGTAGTCCTCATGGGCTGCCAGACGGGAAATCCCTTTCAGCGAGGCGGCGGCCCGGACAGTTTTAGCGATAATTACGTGCCCCCGCCGCGTGGCTTGGCCATGTCCACCGAGCAACGGTTTTCCGATATCCCCCTGCCCGTGGGACTTCGGGAGGATCCCGAGCGCAGCTTTGTCTACGAATCGTCCGGGCTTTCTATCGGTCGGATGGTCTACCGAACCAATCGGGCCTCCACGGGCGAGCTGGCCCAGTTTTTCATGGAGGAATGCCCCGCGGGCGACTGGCGTCTGGACAAGTTAATCGAATCGGCCCGGGGAAAGGAACTGCTCTTCTTCAAACCCGGCAGGCGGCTGGTCATCGAGATAGCCGATCGGGGAATCATCCAGGGGCGGGAAGTTACGATTACCGTAACGCCGGATGAAAGATAATGAAATGGGTTGTCCTTGCGGCCCTTGTCGTGGCGTTTGGGGCGCTTGGATGTCAGCAAGCGACGCGCGCCATTGACATGACCGGTCTTACCGGACCGCGCTTGACCGACGAGGAACAAATCGCTGTTATACTCAACGAAGTACACCGCGGGATGGAGGAGCAGCGAATCTTCCGGGTTCTGGCCCATGTATCCAAGAGCTACGAGGACCAGGAAGGCCGCGATTACGAAGGGATTCAGCAGTATCTGCGTGAGCTATTCCGGGACTACCGCGATATTCGCATCACCCGGCCCCGTCCGCGCATTATGGTCCAAGGCAGGCGCGCCCGGGTCGTTGAGACCTTCGGTACCGAAGCACGCCCTCGGAATCCGGACGTGGATCGCCCCATTAACATGCATGGCCAGGTGATCGTATATTTTGAAAAAACGGGGGACACCTGGCAAATAATCGAGTGGGGTCCCCTCCAATAACCGGAACATCAAAGACCCGAGACTGGTCTTTCACCAAACGATATAGGGAGTAAGTGTCGAACCATGCCACCGAAAAAGGGCGCCAAGACCCCGAAACACCTCATCGAGGAAGAACAGCAGCCAAAGAATGACCTGACCGCGTTGGTCATGCATATTCAGGAATACCCCGCCTATTATGCGGCCGCGGCGGCCTTCATTGTCGTTTGCCTCATTGCCGGCGTCCTGTATGCCGCTCACATCAATGTCCGGGATCAACGGCTTGCAGCGGACTATATGCGCGCCTTGGACGCCGAGGAACCAGCGCAGCAGGTGGCCATGCTCGCCGAACTCACCGACCGACCGGGAGGCCTCCGGGACGAGATCCACTATATGCTCGGCGAACGCGCCTTTGCTATTGGCGACTACGAACAGGCCCGCGAGGCATTTGCCGCCGTTCGTGAGCGGTTCAGCGGGTCGCCCTTCGCTCCCGACGCCACCGAGGGCCTTGGCTTTGTGCTTGAGGATGCCGACGAGGATTATGAAGGCG
>PWNM01000118.1 GCA_003557825.1 Candidatus Hydrogenedentota bacterium
CTCCCGTTAATAATTCAAACCAAATTCGTGCGTCCTCATATTCTTGTAGAGCTACATAAGTTTCTACTATCCCCGCTGTTACAAGTAGTCTATCTTTATCTTCACCAAAATCAGTCGTTTGACTATCCGACGTAAGCTCCGTTGGAAACACATTATATTTAATCTTTATAGTATAGGCATCATTAGGTATCCTAAACATTATTAACGTATTAGACCACCTCGTATATATCTGAGGTCGCCCTGTTGTATATCTATCTGGCTTAGGATACCACTTATCAAATCGGCGGTAGTGCCAAAATGTTAACTTTCTCGACCAAGCGCCGTCGTCGAGGATAACACTACGAACGTTAGCTATATTGGTCAAACCAAGATTATTAGTACCCGTTTCAAGTGGATACTCATTGACATTCGCAACAGTCGTAGCATCCGTTTTCTCTCTTTGTAGGTCGTAGAAATTACGATGTCTTGCAACCCTCCGTTGAGCAAAATTGAGATAGCGTACTATCCTATCCTCAAGTAATGCTCCAGATGCTGCTGATGCACCCAAGCGTTTACCAACGACGTCGGCAATCTCGGTTACCATTTGTAATCTTGTCATTGCCATTATTCACCACCTTTAATCCAAAATCCTATTTTGTTTCCACTCTTCTCGACTTCCAGGATCCATTTGTTTCAGTATCGATTTAATATTTGGAGCCCAGTTCTCGTTTAAACCTTCGGGGTCATGTTCAGGATCAATCGGAGCCCACCGTCTTTGCATAAAATCTACAAACGTATCAGGCTTTCCTGCATCGACCCAACGTCTATAATTATTCCTAACAGAATTCATTGTGATTCTTTTGGCTTGTGCTGGTGTATCTACAGGAATACTCCTCACGCCATACAATGGATCACCTTCAGCACGTTTAATAGCCTCTGACATTAAATCAACAAAGACATCATCGAGTACTTCCTTCTCCAACTCTCTTGATACATCTGTTTTTTGTACTCCCATAATAACTCCTAATAAAAACAAGGTGAGGATTGCTCCTCACCCAAGTTTGCTAAATAAGCCCAACTGCGACAAAACCGACCTCTCCTACGTCTGTATTATTATCAAGTTCCTTTCCAACAGCTCCGAGAAGTGTACCTACCTTCGATGTAGCGTGTAGAGCCGCTCCACTATCCCATTGAACAACCGCACCTGCTAAAGCAGTATCAACGGTAACACCACCACCAACAGGAGAGTAGCACTTGAAACCACCAGAAGCGTAGTCCCAATTTGCTATGTATCCACTGCTACTCGGACCGTGAAGTTGCACACTGCAAATTCCGTGAGCAAAGCCTCCTGTAGTTGCATTAGACGTTCGCTTAAAATACCGTGTAATCCCCGTACACTCAACAATAGTCGAGTTATACGAATCTATCGTAACCTTCCCTGCAAACACACCTAAACTTCTACTTATTCTTTCTGGCTGTTTCATAGGTGAAACAACCGTATACTCCATACCCATAACTCCTCCTTAGTGCCGAGAATTGCCGTTTTCCTTTAGAGGACGTGCAATCTTCCCTTTGTTACCATCTTTAACATAAAATTGTTGACTTTTAAGAGTCGCCTCTTTTGCTCGCTTCTCCGCCTCCTTGAGCCTCTCGGTCATTATTGCGTTGTGCTTTCTCATTTCCTCAGGTGTAATTTGCACAATATGATCCGTTTTCCCTTTTTGCTGTTGATTAATCATATGTATCTGTGCATGATATTGTGCATTATATTGTGTTATTCCACGATGATTTAACCACACTCCAAAATGTGCAAAGTAACCGAAGCCCTTATCGAGAATTGAATCAGCGAACCACGAGTCCGTAGGTGCTTGTGTGTTACAAGTAAACCACGGTTTCTTAAGCTTCTTAAATACCTTTGTCTTGATTAAAGTAAAACAGAATGGAACGAGGTCAACAGGTTGAATACCATGTCGTTGCTCTGGAGGAATTTCATACAACCGAGCTGGTCCCTTTAGTATGGGTTGGTCAGCTACTTTTGTATTCCTATCATATCTACGGAAGGCACACATTGAGTGGGGAAATCCACTCGTATGCATAATACCTGCTATGACATCTTTATCAGCATTCAATAGTGTCAATAGGTCTTGTGCTTTTACGTCATAGATGTCATCGTCCATTAACAACAAGTGCGTACAACCTGAGTCGATAGCAAGTTGAGCTAACTCCTCCTCAGCCATATGAACTGGTCTACGATATTTAAACTCATAACCAACATGAAACTTAATCCCCTTTTGTTTAAACGTCATAAGCTCAGTCCAAAATTTGAGGAAGCTTAAAGCAAACTCATGTGTCCATGATAAAATAGGAACTCCAATTAAAATCTTCGGTATAACCTCATTTTTCTTCTGTTTTTTCGCCATCGTATTCTCCTTATGTTTTTGGGGGAGAGCTCGTTACTCTCCCCCAATCAAATTTACGGTTCAATCTTTAGAAACACTACTCCTTTCGCACCGTTAATAGACTCAGACGCAATACCAATAGAGTGTCCAGAGTTTACAAGAGGCGTAGCTGATCCAGAAATGTTCATAATCATACCATCTCCAGCACCTAATCCTGATGCTTGCAAAGTAGCAGGTCCCCAAGTTTGTAGCCAAAAATAATCGCCTGTAGTAACCTTAATAGGAACAGCTCCCGCACAGGGAAGACTTGCTCCAGTTGAGGATACTATATACGGATTCTGATAAAGTTTCCAAGTTGACGTAGCTTGTACAGCATACTTAATTGGATCGTAGACAGTAATTTCACAATTACCACCAGAAGACCCAAGAGCATTAGACTTAACCTTATAGGTTATACCTAAGTTGTCGTCGGTTGCTCCAGCATTACAAGATAGATAACCCTCGCTGTAAGATCGGAAGAGCACA
>PWNM01000038.1 GCA_003557825.1 Candidatus Hydrogenedentota bacterium
GGAAGAGCCGATTTTAGAAATAACAATGAGCGAGAAACCGAGTCTGATGGATATCGCAGAACGGGCGGGGGTGAGTATAGTGACCGTCTCGCGGGCGATCCGCGGCGTCGGGCGGGTGAACCCGGCGACGCAGGACCTCCGGGTTGCGGGTCCCGAAAGATCTGTCGGTCATGGCCTATCTGGCGGCGGATATCCCCCAGAAGGCCAAAGAAAGGGTGACGTGTCTCGAGTTGCCCTTTCATTTGGTGGGCAAAATCGTGCCGGAGTTAATCCAAAGACACGTAGCCGACCCGGAATGCGCTACCATCACGATCACCCTCGATACGACCCTCAGCCCGGGCAACACGCTCGGAGAAGTTCCTTCTGTCCTAAAATGTGTAAGAGCTGTATAAAGTGTCAGAGCTATTGTGATGAGATTGCAACGGTCTATTTTTAGGAGGTAATATTATGGAAAAAAACATACAGAATTGGTCAGATTTAAAGTTTGGAATGTTTATCACTTTTGGACTCTACTCCATTCTTGGTGAAGGTGAATGGGTGATGTTCAATAAGCCCATTGATAAGGATGAGTATTCGATGTTAAAAGAAAGGTTTACTACTGAAAAATTCAATGCAAGCGGGTGGGCAAAAATTGCAAAAGAAGCAGGTATGAAATATATGGTGTTTACTGCAAGGCACCATGACGGTTTTTCTCTTTTCGATAGTAAAGCTAGTGTCGGCGATTTCACCAGTATGAATTGTGCTGCAAGGAGAGATTTTGTAGCTGAATTCACTAAAGCTTGCAGAGAAGCAGGTCTAGCTGTAGGGTTATACTACTCTCCAATGGACTGGCGCTTTCCTGGCTATTTTTTGCCCCGAATGTATATGAAAAGTGCTTTGCAGATGAAAGAACAGTGCCATGAACAATTGAGGGAGCTTTTAACCAATTACGGAAAAATAGATATATTATGGTTTGATGGCGGAGATGACTATTGGCTTTGCCATGGTCATAATCTACACAATAATTTGAATACAAGACCAGCAAACTTCAGAGAGAACCCCCAGATATCAAATTTTTGGGAAGCTGATAAATTAGACAAGATGGCAAGAGAGCTTCAACCAGGGATTGTTATCAATAACAGGTCTGGTCAGCGCCAGTATGGAGACTTTCTAACGCCAGAGCGTAAAATTGGTGAATGGAATCCAAATACACCTTGGGAGACATGTGATGTATTAGCAGGAAGTTGGGGGTGGGTTCCCGATGCTGTTATGCGATCACTAAGAGATTGTATTCATTTAATAATAAAAATTGTGACTGGTGGAGGCAACTTGCTATTAAATGTTGGTCCTAGATCCGACGGAACAATTGAGGAACGTCAGGTCTTAAGGTTAAAGGAGATCGGAGATTGGCTTCGTAAATATGGAGAAAGTGTCTATGATACGAAAGGAGGACCTCTTTTAAATGGGTCATGGGGCGGCACAACATGGAAGGAGAACAAGCTTTATATACATGTTATTGACTGGCAGGAAAATGAAATAATTATACCTAATTTAAGCTCAAAAATAGTTGAAATATCAACACTTACCGCATCTGATTTGTTTGTGGAAAAGCAAGCCAATATCATTAGACTAAATGTACCGGAAGAAGATAAATTGGCATTAGACACTATTATAGTTATAGAATATGAATTGAATGTCGACAAAGTGTTTGAAGATTTTGATGCGAATTCGTTTCTTCAAACAAGGCACCTAGAATCTGATGCGTTAATAGTATGATGGGTCACTTTGCACTGTAGACGGCGGCGGCGGCGCGCATACCGTCGCCTAGGAAGGCTCAAGGCGTTTCTCCCAGAATCATCGTCGGAATCATATCATCGGCATGCTGAGCGAGGGGAGGCTGACGATGATGGGGCTGGTGAAACCGGGGAGAAGATGGCGGAAAATGATGCGCCCGTGGTTGGCGCCGAGGAGACGGGCGGAGCCGGCGTAATGTTCGTAAGCGTCCGCATGTCTCCCCCGCACCGTTGTTATTTTGTGTCAATTCTTACCACTGTAATACTGTTCCAGTCATTTTCAGTATTACCGCCTCCGACGATACGCACATATCTGGCAACTGCTTCATCAAAATGATGCTTTTCTAATTGTATCGTCTTACCACTACTCTGTCCACTGTATACTTTGTTCCAATTTTCTCTATCAGTGGACACTTCAATATCAAACATTGAGGCCCTTCTGTCTCCTGAATGCCACGCAATCGATACTGAGCCAATCGTCCTTTCTTCATGCAAATCATATTCTATCCATTGCCCCACCCCTTGCGCTGACCATCGGGTATTCAAATCAAAATCAAGAGTATTTCCCGGTTTATGCTCAGCTTCCGGCACAGCACTCGCTCTTACACCCATGTTAACTGTAGGTCTTAAATTCACAAGGTATTGACTGATAAGACTTCTATCTTGTTTGTCTGCTACATTGATTATCGCTGTACCCGGCAACTCTGTTGCTTGTATGATTGTTATATCATAATTCCCTTGCGCATCCACCTGTGGAATACTGCCGTCCTCAGGCAATACACTAATATTATACTCAAATTCATCACGCTGAAAATTCCCAATTTCCCGGCCATCAATGGTAATACGATCCAGCATGGGCATAACCAAATCACCATCCGGAATATACCAATCATCCAGTGAACTTACTTCAGGCAATGGGTATTCTGCTGATTCACCTTCAAGCAAAGGCATAAACATAACTGACAATGTGACTTCCTCCATGCCATGAAAATAAATCTTCAGTTTTCTAATGCCCTCATTACTGTCCGCCTCCGGCGGATCCGGTGAGGATGGCATGGGTTTTGCGTCTACAACCTCAAAGGCGGCATCGGACGGCAACAATATCCGCGCCAGTAATTCCTTGCCGTTTTGCTTTAGCCTAGCGGATTTTCCTTCGGAATGTATTTGCACATCGGCCCGGGTATGGGCAAACCAAAATAATTCTGCCGGACCTTCAGTTCTTATTTCATCTTGCACAATTACATGCCTTCGATTACCACCTAACATTACTCCTCTTATTACTTCAGTGGCACCGTGAGATGCGTAGGCGGGTGTCATATCAACAATAGAGAATGCTCCGCGGGGCTTTGATTCAAATTTCACTAGTTCACTAAAGGCAAAAGGATCCTGATCAGGACCAAATCCGGGATTAATAACCAGTGTGTTATTACCCTCTGCTCTCATCCGATAATAGGTCCATCTTTGTCCATGGAGACTATAATCCCAGTATCCGGGGACACTATAATCTTCCGGACCCAACTGTGTAATCCAACGCTCTCCAAGAGCATCCACTACAAAAGTGCCCGTGTTCAGATTCCCGTGAACCTCATTATTATATCCACCCTTAAAACCTACATAAATCTCATTTGAAAAATCCCAACGACTCCGCATACCAACGGATTCTGTTGGCCCAAAAGATCTGTCAAGAGGGAGATCAATGCGAGATTCAATCCCCTCCGGTCTATACCATAAAAGATCCCGTATGCCCCCCCTCTCTCCGATAATAGATAGACGAATATTTGCTAACTCCGGAGATTGATATTTGCCAGCAAACCAGAATAACTCTGCAGAAATATTGCCAGAAACACTACCTTGGTGACCATTTCCCCAATTAAAAAAACCCATGGGTCCTGTCATATAAACCGGGAAAAAGCCTGCTGTGGAAAGACCCGGTGCATCCCCAATACCATAGTCCGTGCCCAAAGCTGTATCCAAAGAACCTACATACTCTACCATAGACTGTGCTGCGAAGAACCAATACATCGGGCCTTCCCTGCCTGCACCCTCGGGCGCCCACTCAGGCAGAAAATTCTCCAATGACCTCAATGCGGATTCTAAAATTTCACCAGCCATTTCCTCATGTTGCGCCTCGTCACCGATTGCAAGAGCCATCATAGACAACCCTCCGTTAACGGTTACGTTCCAGTTGTTTCGACCTCTAATCCAATGACTATTTTGATATTTGTAGCCATCTGGATTGCGATAGGCAGATAAACCGGGCGCTAAACCCTTTTCTATGGCTGCATTACGTATAATATCTCTTTGCTCCTCACTCCAGTAATCATAGAACCAATCATATCCAATAGCAAAAGCCTTTAATATATATCCTGTGGTCAACATTTGTCGCTCTGCCTCCCAGTGGTCAAACCCCGCGACAGTCTCTAACTCATCCCATGCTCTTTGTGCATATTTTTCTTCGCCTGTCAGTTGGAACATCATGCCAAGGTTAAGCATTCTGCCTAAAACCAGTGATCTTAAATGATTTCCCATTTCTGTCGGAACGTCAGCATATAAAATGGCATCCGTGTTATTTTTAACATTGTTATACCATCTGCCTGCATAGAGATCTGTCGCAACCATACTCTTAATATAGTCAAACGTTTCAGGTGTTGCCAGTATACGTGGGTGACGGTTTTGTGGATTTCGCGCTTTCAAATCATTAATGATTTGTTGCGCACCAGGTCTCTCATATATTGTCGAATGATTAACTTCGTGGATCTCATTTTCAGGGTCTGCCTCTTGCGCCTTCGCAGTCACTATGTTGTCACGCAAAATCAATGAAAATCCTGCAAACAGGCATAGGACAAATAATGACGCAAAAGAAAATTTCCTCAGATTAATCACTTTACATGCCTCTTTCATATTTTACTTTTCGGTTAAACTGTTTCCATGTATTTAAATGGATGCTGTCATACTTAATTGCGATCCGCCGTCACTCCCCGCGTTGCCGGATCCACCGGCGTCGGTGCCTTCACCCTGCACAAGGGAGAGGCTCAAGATGAACAATGGCAAGGCAAGCATCCCTCTGGTAACACTGCGTACAATACGAAGTCGTTCTTTCCTCGGGTTTATGGCCATTATTCTCCATGGCTGAGTGTGATGATCTTTCGGAAGAAAAGGTTTTTATCGGAATCGGGGATCGGAAGAGGAATGCGTTGCGACAGATTGTTGCCTTCAATTTTTTGGAATCCATGCAAAGGCTGCCAATCCTGATCATAGAGGTTATCGGTTGATTGGATCTCGTAATACCTGGTTTGGTCATGATACCCGGGACCAAAAGCGGCAATGGCGAAAAACCTTGCCTCAAGTTCTCCTGTATCCGGACAAATTCCTATGTGAAGAGCTACGGGATCCGGTTCCTCGGCGGTAAACGGATTGGTGCCGGCGATGTATTCAGCTAAATTGGACCGGCCACTTTGATTGACGTCTTCCAGAGGGTCCTGACCCGTCTGGCCAAACCAATACATTTCCCATGCATCGGGCAATCCGTTGCCATCCCGGTCCAACACGGGGATTGAAGAGAAAAATCCGACTTGAGTAATGCTGTTCCAATCACTCTCGGTGTTGCCATGGCCAATAATCCGGACGAAGCGAACGTCGTCCATAGGCTCAAAGTGGAAAAATTCGGGATCAATCGTATATCCCGAAGAACTATGGTTCTCAAAAACTGAATCCCATCTCTCCCCGTCGCGGGAGACGTCCAAGCTAAACTCGGCCTGCCGGGTGTCACCGAGGTAAAATGCCATTGCGACAGTATCGACAGAAGCGGGTGTCTCCAGCTCGAACTGGATCCACTCTCCATCTCCAAAGGCAGACCATCGGGAGTCCAAATCTCCATCAAGGGTGTTTTCCGGGATGTTCGGTATCTGGGCAGAACTTGCGCTTACCGAAACGACATTCCGTTTTTCGGCAACAGTTACGTTCATCGAATTTTCGTAGGCCATGCCGTCATCCATGCGGAGTTGCAGCGTGATGGAGTGCCTGCCTTGTGGAAGGATAAGCTGAGGGGTCATGCCCTCGCCAAGAAAGACGTTGCCCGTCCACCATGATGCTCCCTCAATTCTCCCCACTCTGACGGGCGATTGCCATGCGTTCAAACGTAAGAAAAATTGCGTTGAACCGGGTTCCTTAACGACAAATCGGTCAGGTCCGGCGAAGGGATACACCGGTGCGGGTCCTCCTATTAGCTTCAGAATTTCCGTCCCGGCGAGCAGGAAGGCACCTACACCAAAATCATGTGTTTCATCCGCCCCGGCCGGTTGTGGATCCAGCCCAACGTTCTGCACAAACCCGACGCGGCCACCGGGCTTAAGTGCATCCCGGGTCAATCCCAGCCATGCGGCTTCGAGGACAGGATAAAAGAGATCTTGCGAAAGAAAACCATGTCGGATTCCCCATGCGATCCCAGCGGTGAAAAAGGCGGTTCCGCTGGTTTCCGGCCCCGGAAAGTGACTGGGATCGAGCAGATTGGAACGCCAGAATCCATCCGCTTGCTGGAGCGGAACCAAAGCGTGGGCCATTTTTATGAAATTGCCGATATACTCCTCCCGATCCGGATGGTCGGCCGGCATCTCATCGAGTACGCGTGCGTGCCCCGCGAACACCCAACCATTGCCGCGGGACCAAAACACCGGCTCACCGTTGGGGCTTAGGCGCAGCTCCGGAAACTGACTTTCATCCCGGAACCATAACCCGTGTGTTTCACAGAAAAGATTGCGGGTGATCTTCATGTAATCGTACATTCGCCTCAGATGATTTCGGTAAATTTCGCTCTCCTGTAAATTGGCGACCTGTGCGATCATCGGCGCTGCCATGAAATATGCGTCAATCCACCACCAGTCATCCACCGAGTTGTTTGGGTCGGTGCCGCCTGGATCATCCCATGGGACGTTGTTGATAAGGTCGTTCATTCGCTCTATAGCTGCAGCCACTTTGTGCGGTGATGGATTCCGCCGGTACAGGTCTATATAGGTCTGATGCGCCAGAAGCGCATCCGCATGCAACGGGTGCCGCCATCGGTTGTTCCATATACCGCTGCTCCAGTTATTATGAATGGACCATTCCAGTGAATGGTTCCAATAACGTTCCTCGGCAAGCAACTTCGCGGCTTCCGTGTTGCCGGTGAAATACGTTGCTCGATCCCACCACCATGGATAAGTCAGCTCCCTGTAATCAAAGTACTCAATGAAATAGTCATTTGCAGAGCGGATTTTCCTCTCGATCTCTATCGGATCGAAGTCGAACAGAACGGAACCCGACAAGCTACCGCATGCAAACAGATAAAGGAGCACACGGTTAATCTTCGCTATCCGTTGTTTCATCGGTGCCAATAAGTGGAGACTCATAAAGGGGCAGGTAAAAAGTTCCAAATTGGGTTTGAGAAAACGGCAACCGCCCGCCACGGACTTCAATACCATCTTCTCTGGAAATCAGGTTATTATCGAACAGTTGCAGTGGAGCCCAATCCTTCAAATTCGAAGAGCGCAGAATACTGAACTCAACATCCGGAACCCCGGCACGAATTCGATAGCGATAGTGCAGAAGGTTGTCAACCACTATGATTTCGAATGGCCGGACAGAAGCCGGCACAAGCGGGTTTGAGCCAATAGCATATTCAACGAAGTTGGAAAGTCCGTCACGATCCGGATCCGCATGCATGCCGGAAATCGAGGGGTCTGCCAATTGTTCATCGCTGAAGTAGAGTCTTTGCCAATCCCGGAAGTCGAAATCAGGTTTGAAATGTACAAGGTACTGGCTAGTGAAACTTGCATCATCACTGTTGACTACATTGATTATTGCCGTGCCCGGCACCTCTGTTGCTTGTATTATCGCAATATCGTGATATCCTTGCGCATCCACTTGCGGAATGTGGCCGTCTCCCGGTAGCACATTAATGGTGTACTCAAATCTGTTCCGCTGAAAATTATGAATTTCATTACCATCGATCGTGATACTATCCAGCATGGGTATTAAATCACCATCCGGAATATACCAATCATTCAGCGCACTTACTTCAGGTAATACAATTTCTCCCGGTTCATCATCAACCAAAGGCACAAACATAACGGACAATGTGACATCCTCTATCCCGGATAAATTAATTTGAAGTTTTCTAAACTCCTCATTCCTGTTCGCCTGAGGCGGATTGGGCGAGGATGGCAAAGGTCTCGCGTCGACAACTTCAAAGGCGGCATCCGCCGGCGACAATATTTGCGCCAGCAACTCCTTGCCATTTTTCATTAGTGTCGCGGACCTCGCGTCGAAATGTATTTCCACATCAGCCCGGGTATGGACAAACCAAAATAATTCTGAGGGATTTTCAGTTCTTATTTCATCTTGCACAATTACATGTCTTCTATAATCCCCTAGCATAACTCCTCTTTTTACATCAGTGGCACCGCGGGATGCATAGGCAGGGGTCATATCAACTATAGAAAATGCTCCGCGAGGCTTCGCTTCAAATTTTACGATTTCACTAAAGGCGAAAGGATGTTGATCCGGACCAAATCCGGGATTGATAACCAGTGTATTATTACCCTCCGCTCTCATACGATAATAAGTCCATCTTTGTCCAGCCAGACTATAATCCCAGTAACCGGGGACACTATAATCTTCCGGACCCAACTGAGTAATCCAACGCTCTCCAAGAGCATCCAAAACAAAAGTGCCTGTGCTAAGACTTCCGTGAACCTCATTATTATATCCACCTTTAAAACCTACATAAACCTCATTTGAAAAGTCCCAACGACTCCGCATGCCTACAGACTCCGTTTGTCCGAATTGTCCGTCAAGAGGTAGATCAATGCGAGATTCAAGCCCCTCCGGTCTATACCATAAAAGATCCCGTATGCCCCCGCTCTCTCCAATGACGAATAGACGAATATTTGCTAACTCCGGCGTATCATATCTGCCAGCAAACCAGAATAATTCTGCAGGAATATTGCGAGAAAGATTACCTTGGTGACCATTGCCCCAATTGAAAAAACCCTCTGATCCTGACATATAAACCGGGAAAAAGCCTGTCGTGGAAAGACCTGTTGTATTCCCAATACCGTAATCCGTGCCCAAAGCTGTATCCAATGAACCCATATACTCAACCAAAGACTGTGCTGCAAAATACCAATAAGACGGGCCTTCCCTGCCTGCACCGTCGGGGGCATACTCTGGCAAAAAATTCTCCAATGACCTCAGTGCGGATTCTAAAATTTCACCAGCCATTTCCTCATGTTGCGCCTCGTCACCGATTGCGAGAGCCATCATGGATAACCCTCCGTTAACGGTTACGTTCCAGTTGTTATTACCTAGAACCCAGTGACTATTTTGATATTGATAGCCACCTGGATTGCGATAGGCAATTAAACCAGGTGTTAAACCTTTTTCTATAGCTGCACTACGTATAATCTCTTTTTGCTCCTCACTCCAGTAATCATAGAACCAATCATATCCAATAGCAAAAGCCTTTAATATATATCCTGTGGTCAACATTTGTCGCTCTGCCTCCCAGTGCTCAAACCCCGCGACAGCCTCTAACTCATCCCATGCTCTTTGTGCATATTTTTCCTCGCCTGTCATCTGGTACATCATACCCAGGTTAAGGATTCTGTTTAAAACCAGTGATCTTAAATGATCTCCCGATTCTGCTGGAACGTCAGCATTTAATGTGGAATCCGCGCTATTTTTAACATTATTATACCAGCTGGCGGCATAAGGATCCGTTGCAACCATACTTTGAATATAGTCAAATGTTTCAGCTGTTGCCAGTATACGCGGATGACGATTTTGCGGATTTTTTTCTTTTAAATCATCAATAATTTGTTGCGCACTCGGTCTCTCATAAATGTCCGAACTAGTCGCATATTCGACCATGTTGGTGGCCGAACCCGCAGCCTGCAGTTCCCAGCCAGTTGGCTCTGGATCGAAGGTTTGAGGATTGACAGTATCCGCCGAAACAATCAGCGGGAAGAGCCAGAGCAATGCATAAATGATGTTCGTTTTCATGTTGGTTGGATATCTATTGTTTATTCGACAGATTATTATTTCCCGAGCCAGACGGCAACTTTGTAGCTGCCACCCGGCTCCCATGGAAGAATATCGGATGGATGCGGGGTTCCGTTCACGAGCATGGAAAGAATGCGACCATCCTCGTCCGGCCCCGCGTTGTGATAATCAATATTGTATGTAGCTCCTCTGAAGATTTTTCTGACGGAGCACTT
Source organism: Candidatus Hydrogenedentota bacterium (assembly GCA_003557825.1). Taxonomy (GTDB): domain Bacteria; phylum Hydrogenedentota; class Hydrogenedentia; order Hydrogenedentales; family SLHB01; genus PWNM01. Next base: position 10,025 of record PWNM01000038.1, read on the forward strand.
TCTCCAATCAGGAGGTAAGCACGGATTGATCCTCAGACCCGTCATCTCAGGCTGCAACCCGAAGACATAGAAGGCGATGTCCTTTAGAAGCCACGCCCCCGCTCCTGTTCTCCATGTTTGTCCCGCACGCGCGTACCTGTAGCCGGTTTCGAGCGGGAAGTATGAGTTGCACATGATGTAGGGCTCACAGTGTTTCTGAACCCACTTGTGATTGGCGGGCAGCATCCGTTCGAGGTTGTTTTGAACCATTCGGTTGCGCTTCAGAATTGCGTCTGCAGCCGTCTTCCACGCATAGGCATGAATGTAGACACCACCGTTTTCATGCACGCCGGGCAGTTTTCTTGTCGTATCACCGATGTCCGAACGGGAATAGGTGTAAGGCGGCCATGCCATGCGCACGCCCAGATCGGTCATCATGTGGCGCTCCACCGCATCCATGGCGCGGATTTCCTTCCCGTCCATGCCGATGCCCGCCATGACCGACCAGATTTGGGGCATGATGTGCATCTTGCCCTCGTCGTTCTCCATGGAGCCGAGTTTGTCGAGGTTGTCGGTGAAGGCGACCAGGTAGTGTCCGCCGTCCCACGCGACATCGTTGACAATTTCCTTCATCTGTTGGCCGCGTTCGCGGGCGAGTTTCGCATCGGCGGTGTTACCGGTGAGGCCGGCGATTTCGGCGAACTGCTTGTTGGCAAGGTACCACGCGATGGAGAGCCATACACTCATGCCACGGCCTTTCAAACCGACTTCGTTGAGGCAGTCATTCCAGTCGCCTCCGCCGATTTTCACGAGGCCCAGTTCGCCGCGCGAGTTCCACAGGAAGTCGACCGAGCGGCGGAGGTGTTCATAGACCGGCGCTTCACTCCCGTCGTTGAAGGGAACCATCTCTGCGAGAATGGAAAGGTCGCCAATCTCCTTGAGCAGGTGATAGACGTTGAAGGTTATCCAGACGGTATTGTCCATATACCCGCCACGATCCTGCACCGATCCATCCAGAAATGTGCGGGGCGCGTAGCCGCTGCTGTATTGATAGGAGAGGATGCGCTTGGTCCGCTTCCATGCCAATTGCGGATTGTAGATGCCGAGGCATTCGCAGTCACAGTTGGTGTCCCTGAACCCGTTGTGGCGGACGCGTGCCCAGCGGCTCCCCATGCTGGTCTGGTGTTTGAGGAAACCGTTGAAGAGGTTGTTCAGGCCTTCGTCGGGGGTTTCGATATGGATGCCCGCGATATCGGCGGCAAGCCGGGCGGTGGTCGCCTCGAACTCGATTTCCACTTTGTCCGCATCGTCAAGAAGGCGCCCACGCACATCCGCGATTTCCTCCTCGCTGGTGGCAAAACCGGCCATGAAGTGCAGGGTGGTCTCTTCTCCGGGTTCGAGGTGGAGGGTGTGTTCGAGGGCAAAACAAATTTTCTCAGCGTAGCATTCACTATTTGAGCAGCCTCCGCGTTGCACCGCCAATGGTGTCGAATCATCTCCATAGGGGCCGATAAAGGCGTCGTTGCGGCCATCGTAACCGTTCTCCTGCGTTCCGCTCATGAGATAGCCGTAGACCCGTTTTGGTATGGCTGAGCCGAAAGATTGATAAGTCCGGCTGATCACCGCTTGCAAATCCTCATCAAAGTCGGCAGCCCCCATGTCATATGCTTGGGGACGGTAGAATGTGTCGATGGCGGTCTTTGCGTAGACCAATGTCTTGAGATCGCAGGCCTCCGGACGGTTGTTGCGAATTGTCAACGTCCAGATTTCACCGCAGTCATCGCGAGGAACAAAAATCCGCAGCGTGGTCTCAATGCCTCTATGGGTGAGGGTTATCTCTGTGTAGCCAAGGCCATGAACACACCGGTAATTCTCGTACGGATAATGCACGGGCAGAGCATTTGCGGTCCAATACCCGCCGGCGACCGAATCCATGAGATACACCATCCTGTTGATCAGAAGCATGGCGCGGCGGCCCATGTCATCCTGGGCAAATCCCTCTCCGTAACCCACCTGGGAGGTGAAGGTAATGTAGTGATCATTCCAAAGATAATTGTACCAGTGCCGGGGAAGCTCGGGTTGGTGGATGACGTAGCGTTTTCCGCCGTCTTCGAAGTGACCGAATGGTTGGTTCATGCCGTGTATTTACTGGTCAGTGTTAAGGATTCAATTACATTCGCTTCGTTCAAGCGGCGGACGGAAAGGAATATGTGTGTATCACGGTGAAAAAAATCCCACCGGATTTTAAATCCGGCGGGAACAGAATATGTCCGGCTTGTGGAAGTGATTCCTTAGCTTTTGTGGCGCCGGCGCAAATAGACAAGTCCAATGACAATCAGGCCCATGAAAGCCGCATAGGCGGAGGGCTCGGGAATTACGGTGATACCATCTGATTGTAAGTCGCGGACACCATCGCTACTGCTCCAACCGGCGACAAACTGAAAGCGATCTACTGGAAGAACATTATTATTCCAATAGTTTGTCGTGACCGACAAATTCTCATCATTGTTGACAGTCACATATAGAGCGGTCTCGTCCCATTCTATTACAACATCAAGAAGTTCGCCCGGCTGCAGGGCCGAGAAATTGATAGGCTGATATTCATTCCACGCCGTGCCGTGGAATACACGGAGTTCTGTAGAACTCTCAAGGCGAAGACGGATCAATTCTGCAGAAGTTGCCCAATTAAAAAGGGAGAAGTAGCCCTGGTTGCCGGTAGAGCCAAAATCTGAACCGAGCGTAAAAGATACGGATCCAACACTTTGAGGATCAAAAACCGGTGATCTCAAGTTGGCATCTCCGCCGTTGTCATTTGTCAACTGCATTCCGGCATCGGAGAAAGTCAGCGTATTCGCAGGGGCAGCGTTATCCAGAATAATATCCCAGCCTTCGGCCTGTAGTCCGGCGATTGTTGTGTCTTCGGTAAACGATGTGACTAAAATTGCCCCGGACATCACAAATGGGCAAAGTAGCAGTAGCGTAATTGTCTTGATTGTTTTCATTTTTTATATGTTCGTTTTTTTGTTTTTGGTGTGTTTTCACTTACAGCAGCTCAGGCGATCACAGCCCGATTTGCGGTAAATTCTGAAAGTCATAATGACTGAAACGCTCATTAGATAAGGGTAAGAGTAAGGGTGAATTTGGATTCAGATTCCCATGCAAACCTCTGTGAAAAGTTTACGCAAGAAAAATCCGCAGAATTTTTTTCTTAAAAACCACGCATCAAGAGTGTAAAAGAGTTCCGCGGTCGTCCACAGGCTGTTACGATGAATCGTAAATCCATTCCGAGTTGGGAGGCGACCGAAGAGCCTGTCGGCTGCTTTCCCGATGGCCGGGACCGTCGCCGCGACGCGGATGAGATTGCCGTTGGCCGTGGCCACAAAGTTAACGCCGCCGGCCCAGATTTCGCAGGGCGTGCGGCCGGGCGCGACGGTCAGGATGACGGCGGTGCCACTGGTGCGCGAGGTGACGCTGGATTCCCCGATGCTTTCCTCCGGATCGGACGGGTCAAGGGAACCCACGAGGTTCCCGCCCGCCCTAATGAGCGTGTCCCTCCATCCTGTCCCTCTATCCAACGAAGCCTGCGGATCATTATACTCTATCACGGCTGTCCCCTGATACGACCAAAGAGGCGACCGTCCGGCGCGGCGGACGGCGCGACTGTTATCGTCACTGTTTGCAGACCTTCAGCCGGCGTGTCCGCTTCGATGCTGACGTTGCCGCCGGAGCTTGCCGGTATGCTCTGACTGCTCCAACTCGCAAGGTCGGTGCTGTATTCAAACGTCAGGTCAACGGCCTCCACCGCATCCGTACGTCGAATGAAGCGGAACAACAACTCACCGTTGGCATTGAACTCAGCCTCAGGCATATTGGCGCTGAAGGGCACGGTCGGGTCGCCATCGAAAACGAATTCAAACAGATTAGGGAAGCCATCGCCGTCCGGATCCGCGTTGAAAGCGCCATCGCCGTCACTAAGCTCAAATTGTCCGAGCCATGCAAGATAATTGGGATCATAGGCTTCACCTTCGACCACCAATTGCAAGCCACCCTCCTGGAAGAATGCCGTGCGCCCATCCGGCAGGGTAACCGGGCTACGAAAATCCAAACCTTCAACCGTACCCGCAATCAGCGTGTAGGAGCCGTTTTCGACATGGCTCCAATCGGTCGCGCCGCCATCAGCACTTACCAGATCGTTAACACTGAAGCCGCTGGAGAGGGTTACCGTGCCCGACACCGTCAATGTGGCATCCATGTCAAACACATATTTTGCCCCCTCGGCGAGCCTCACTCCCCCGGCCAGTGAACCGTTGCCGCCGATACGGGCACCGCTTGCCACAGTCACCATGCTGGTGCTGCCTATGCTGCCATCGACAATCAGTCCACCCGCATTGACATGCGTTGCGCCCGAATACGTATTCACCCCGGACAGCGTTAATTGCCCTCCCCCTCCAATCATGAGGGATTGAGCGCCCGACGAGCCTCCGGTAATCGGTGTTGAAATCGCCGCGCTGACGCCGGGCGCAACGTTGATCGAACGATCCGGGCTGTCGATAAGCGTAAGCGTATTGCTGCCAGACCTCGTGAGCACATATCCGGAAGATTCGAACAAGAGCGAGCGCGCCGAAACATTCTCGGTGATGGTCACCGTGCCCGCTGTGCCGCTAAACATGGCATTGGCCTCGTTGCGGTTGCGCCAACTGATCCTCGGGTATCCACTGCCGATATCCCAATTGGCGGTGCTGAGATTCCAGCTTGCCGATCCGCCGTCACTTGCCGCGTCGCCGGTTCCACCGGCGTCGGATCCGTCCCAGAAAAAGTTTCTGGCCAGGGCATTGGCGACACCGAAATAGGCGGGTTTGCGTTGATGATTGTGATCGAACAACAGTGCATGGCCGGAACCGGGACGATGATTGGGAATCCAGGAATTCGTATCGCTATACCCCCAAATGAAGACCGCCGGAGCATTCGGCTGCGCGAGTGCCGTCGCAACGATTCGCTCGTATTGCACGCCCTGCTCTGCCAATTGCTGGGCGGTTACATTGCCTTCGCTGTTTGGGCTGTCCGTATTCAAGGACAGATCCAATTCCGTTATGATACATTCCAAGCCAAGACCTGCCAGAAAAGTGAATGTATCGCGAAGGCGGTTTGCATCCGTGGTACTGAAGCCTCCCGAACCGTTTTGATTAGGGCCGACAAAGTGACCTTGCAGACCTACACCTGTGACCGGCACACCGCGGGAAACCATCCCGCTTATCATGTTTCTCATGCGGGTGTTCTTGTAACCGTAAAGTCCTCCGGAAAGCTCAATATTATAGTCATTATACACCAACCGCACATCCGGATCAGCCTCGCGGGCGGCAATGAACAATGCATCAATAAACGCTTGTTTGCTCTGCACACCATCATACCAGGTGCCGGATCGGAAGGTGCCGCCAATTAAAGGAATATCCGAGATCGCCTCGTTGATCACATCCCACTCGTAGATCTCCGGAGCATGCTCGCGGCAATAGGTCAAAAGTGCCTTGATGTATGAAGTGGCAAATGCGGTGATCTGGGAGGAACTCCAGCCGGGAGCCTCGGAATCAAGCCAGTCTGGTATTTGCTCATGCCAGATCAAAGCATGGCCGCGGATTTTGCTCACGCCGTTGGAACGCGCGATTTGAACCATCCTGTCGATCTCAAACGTATTGATGTCGGATACCTGAACATTAAATGGATCCGCCGGGCGATTTCGCAGCATAGACCGCATCTTATGATTATTCTCTGCCACATAGCCGTTAAACTCAGCTGCCAGAATATCCCGCTTCTGCTGTGGAATCTGTGGCGATCCCGAGGTAAAATTGGAGAGCATTTGCCAACTCACGGCCGTGCCAATAATAACGCCACGGTCCTCGGCGAGATCGCGCAGAGAAGTCGCATAGGCGGAAGGCCCGGGAACGACAGTGATTCCATCTGATTGTAAGTCGCGGACACCAGTGCTACTGCTCCAACCGGCGACAAACTGAAAGCGATCTACTGGAAGAACAACACTATTAAAATAGCTTGCTGTGACCGACAAATTCTCATCATTGTTGACAGTCACATATATAGCTGTCTCGTCCCATTCTATTACAACATCAAGAAGTTCGCCCGGCTGCAAAGCCGAAAAATTGATAGCCTGAAATTGATCCCACTCCGTGCCGTGGTACACACGGAGTTGTGTAGAACTCTCAAGGCGAAGACGGGTCAATTCCGCAGGAGTTGCCCAATTATAAAGGGAGAAGTAGCCCTGGTTGCCGGTAGAGCCAAAATCTGAACCGAGCGTAAAAGATACGGATCCAACACTTTGAGGAGCAAAAACCGGTGATCTCAAGTTGGCAGTTCCGCCGTTGTCATTTGTCAACTGCATTCCGGCATCGGAGAAGGTCAGCGTATTCGCAGGGGCAGCGTTATCCAGAATAATACCCCAGCCTTCGGCTGCGAGTCCTTCAATAGTCGTCCCGGCGTTAAACTGTGTGCTTAAAATTGCCCCGGGCATTTCCCATTCGCCGTCGTCGTCGTCGAAGTCATTGACGACGATTCCCGTTGAGGCCACGGCTCGGGTCCCGGAACTTGTGGTCCAACCCGCGGTGAACTCAAAGCCATCAACCGACAAACCGGCGTTCCGGTAGCCCACGGTGGTCAGCAAATCGCCGTCCAGGTAGATGTCGACAAACTCACCATCCCATTCCAAAGTGATGTCGAGGAGTTGCCCGCCCTGTGCAAGGTTGAAGTTGGGGACCACAAGGTCCAACTCCACGTCACCGACCACACGAAGGGTCGTGTTGTTTTGCTGCAGAATAAGGCGAATGACCTCATTATTGGCACCCCAACCGGCCACAAGCGCAAACCGGCCATGCGTGCCCGTCAAGCTGGCATCGGTACCCAGGGTTAACTGAGCTGTGCCTGCGGCAACACTCGTGAATTCAGGCGAACGCAGGTAATAGGCTCCGCCTCCGGTGTTTTCCAACTTCATACCGGCGCCGGAGAAGGTGAGGCTGTTATCCGCGAGGGCATCGGCGCTGACCGTCCAACCTTCGCCCTGTAGACCGGCCACAGTTGTGTCGGCAGTAAACTGTTTGCTTAAAACGGCCCCGGACATCAGAAGCGGGCAAAGTAGCAGTAAGGCAATTGTCCTGATTGTTTTCATTTTTGAAAATGTTTGTTTTGTTGGGTATTGTTTACAGTATTTCAGGCGGTCACGGCTAAAATTGCGGTGAATTCTGAAAGGCATGGATGGCCGGAACGCTCGTTGGTGAAGGGTGAGGTAAAGGGCATGATTTGATTCCGAACTCCATGAGAACATACGTGAAAATTTTCCTCAAGAAAATTCCGCAGGCGCAAAACAGGAACGCAAAGGACATTGACAGATCGCGCTCCGAACCTACTTTTCGCCCTCTTCCTTGGACAGCCGCGCGCCTCTTCACCCTAGTGCGCGGCGTGATATGGGACCGCCACGGGCTCTTCGAACTCGCCGACTACGATGGGGCAGCACGGCACCTATACCGGATGTGCCCGAGTCCTCAACAGGCATATTTACCGGGGTTCAGCCCCTGATCCTGTGGGACGACATCATTCTTAAACGCGCAGGGCCCGCCGGAAGGCGGGCCTCATTTTATACCGAAATGCCCGCCGCAGCCGACTGCGGCATTGCCAGTTCGATCGGATGTGTCGCCGGATGATTTTCTCGACAGCAGGCTGTCTTCTTGAATTCGAAATTGGTTAACCCGATCACGGTGAGCGCTTTTCGACTTCTTCCATAGCGATCTCACTCCAACGGAAAAGACGTTGAGGGTCGTTTCGCACCGTGCTGATATCTTTCATGATCAGCTCAAAACTGCACCCCTCAGCCTGGTCCAGCAAACGCACAATATCCTGCCGCGCCTGACTTTCGTTGAACACATCGGTGGCAAACACTGCCGGATTCGGCTTTATCGACAACACGTATTCGCCTGCGCCGCTCTCAAGGCCTTTTGGAATATCGAACCATGGGCTCACGGAAATCTTCCGGAGATTGGGAATGCGTCGCAGGATGCCGATTTTGTTGTGCAGCGGTTCGCAACATCCATAGTATGTCATACCCCAGCGTTCCAGCCAACGCATCTCGTGCTTGAGCGAAAATTCCCAATGCATGTCGGGCGACACGTCCGATAAGATCTGTGCATTTCCACATCCCCAGAGACTTTGGCATGGCAACCCATCCCTTGCATCCGTCTCTCCGGGTAAATCGCGAGTATATCCGTAAGCGCCAGACCCGACCCGCACATTGAGGGCTCCGGAATCCAACAGGCCAAGACTTTCCATCTGATCCAGCTCGTGCATTTTGGCGTCAACATATCGCGCGACGAGAGCGTCCACGAAGTCGGGTCGCAAGATCAAGTCCATCAATATTTCCTGTATATCGACCAGACGAATCAGTTTGTCCCAAGGTGTGAACCAGATATGACGAACACCCGTGAGCCGTACCGGAGCTACGCCTTCGAGGATGACCGAAAGCATCTCGTAACGGCGTTGCGTTTCTTTCTCATCGCAGGTGACAACCGGCATCTGGATCTTTTCGATGTCTTCCATCTCAGAGATCTGGGCATCAAAATGCTGCGAAACAACCGTATCATGAGCGATGGTCGCACCTTTCTGGTTGATGCCGATCCCCGTGGATGAAAACACCTTCGGACATTCCACTTCGGGCCGAATAATGGAATCAACGGGATAATGCCTCCAGCGGTAAAGGGTGCGTCTGAGTCCTGCTTCAATTGAATTCAAAAACGGATCGATGCATTGGCACTGCAACTCTGTCGAATGCGCGGCCAACTCCGCCATCGGCTCTTCGTTTATGTACACAAGCGGACGCGTGGGTTCCCTGTCATTCAGCCGTCGCCAGAGTTCGGCCTTCTCCGACTGAATCGGCAGCGAACCGATCTCAACAATTTCAGCGGCAAGTTGGCGCAAAACATCGCGGTCTTGTGTGGAAAACTCTGGCATGTCAGCTCCTCCCTTTGTGTGTGCCCGGCATGGGCGTGATGTGATCGGGTAAAAATCCCGTGTATCATGGACCCACGGAAAACCGAGTTACTAGACAATGGCAACTGCAAAGTCGCGCCTCTCGGGCAATGCGACTTGGTCCGGTTCCTTCGGCCCGGTCTCCACGAGGCATCGCCTCCTGGAACTGAAAGGTTACTGCGTCGGCTGGTTCCACTACTTTAAGCTGGCCTCGCATACGCCGAGGCCCTGCAGTGGGACCAGTGGATACGCCGCCGGGTCCGCCTCTGTTACTGGAAAGACTGGAAGGTGCCGCGCAGACGCAGGCGGATGCTCATCCGTCTTGGTGTGTCGCCGGACGAAGTCAGGCAAGCCTCCCGCTCCCGCCCGGCGGGGCGCTATCGAGGAACGATGCCAGCACAATCCCTCATTGGCCTGGCGCGCTATCACCAAGATTACCCCTAAATGAAGTTATCTTGTTCCACCCCGGCTGAGTGCCAGGTTGGAAACACTTTTAACTATTCTGTCCCCTCCGCTCTTCGCTTATTGCGTCTCTCTCAACCGGGCGGCGGTGCGTTCCAGGGCGTTGCAGAGGGAAGGGAGGTTCACCGCACCGCTCTTGGGGGTGACGATGGAGGCGGTCAAAACCCCCAGGATGCGGTCGTCGCTGTCCTGGAGAAGCAGGCCAAGATCGACGACGCCAACAACATGCTGGCTCTGGCGGTGAAAGGGCTTTTTTGCGCGAACCGCTTCGCGCAGTCCCTTGGGGAGGCGAAGGTCCGCCGGCGTAGGCAGGGCACCGCCGGCGGCGAGGATTGCGCCGGAGAGCGTGTCCTTGGGGGCAAACCGGGCTCCCGGTTGCAGGCTCAGGCGGACCAATCCTTCGCCGGGTATGTCGAGGATCATCAGGGCCGCATCGCCGTCGGGGATGCTGAGGTGGATCGATTGTCCGGTGTTCCGGGCAAACTCCAACAATGCGGGCTCCGCCGCACGGCGCAGGCGCAGTTGCGGGGGGTGGTGATTGGCAACGGCGAAGAGCCTTCCGGAGAGAATATACGCGCCGGAGGAGAGGTGCCGCAAATAACCCGTCTCCACGAGGCAGGCCAAGGGACGCTGCACCTCGGGAACGCCCAGGCTCATGCCCTGTGCAATGTGCGTGAGAGTGGCGGGTTCCTCCCGTCCGGCCATCCATTCGAGAATTTTTAAACCACGGGCGAGTGCGGGGACGTGGGAGACGGATTTCTTCATCGATAAATTTTATTGCCAATAATAATCCGATCTGCAAGCTCTAAAAACATGACCCGAATATCCGACCCCTCAAATTACGGCGACCGCCTGGAGGCCTGCTACTCCGGTGCGGTTTATGACACTCTGCGGTCCATGGGATTGCCGGACCAAATCCTGCCGCGCACGATCCGACCGCTCGATGCGACCCGTCCGCTGGCGGGGCCGATTTTTACCTTCAGCGGTTATGCCGATCATACGGTGGACGGGCACACGACGCTGCTGGAGTGGACGCGCATGCTGTCGAAGGCGCCCTCGGGCTCGGTCGTGGTTTGCCAGCCGAATGACGATACGCTGGCGCACATGGGTGAGTTGAGCGCGGAGACCTTTGTTTACAAGGGGGTGCGCGGCTATTTGTGTGACGGCGGCTGCCGCGACTCCGTGAGGATTTTGGAAACGGGGCTGCGGGTGTGGTCGCGCTACTACACGCCGCGAGACGTCGTGGGCCGCTGGGTGCCGGACCGTTTTGGCGAGCCGGTGGTGATTGGCGGAGTGACGATTCGCACGGGTGATTACCTGATGGCGGACCGGGATGGAGCGCTCGTCATCCCGCAAGAGCATATTCAGGAAGTCACGGAAAAGGTGGAGGAAGTCTTGCGAACGGAGAACAAGGTGCGCACGGCGATTTTGGAGGGCGTCGATCCGGTCGAGGCTTATTTGAAATACCGCAAGTTTTAAGGTCATGGCTTCCGACTGTATCCAGCTTTCACCAACGGACAACATTGCTGTTCTGACCCGCAGCGTCGGGGCGGAAGACGCCGTGCGGATTGGGGATGCGACGTTTTCCTTTCCGCAAGCGCTTGGCCTTGGGCACAAGATTGCCTGCCGTGCGATCCAGCCGGGCGAGAAAATCCTGAAATACGGTGCCCCCATTGGTTCCGCGACTCAGGCGATTCAAGTGGGCGAGCACGTCCACCTTCATAACATGAAAAGCGACTACCTGCCCACCTATACGCTGGAGGCGGGCAGGGAATTCCATGCAACGCCATGAATACTTTAATTGAGCGAAGCTGGCTCCGCGCCGACGGGCGTAAGGGAATCCGCAATACACTGGTGGTGGCCTACCTGGTAGAGTGCGCGCACCATGTCGCCCGTGAGATTCAGATGCCCTACCGTGAGAGCGGGGCCCACCTCATTGGCTTCAGCGGGTGTTATCCCAACGATTATTCCTTCCGGATGATGCGGTCGCTCTGCACCCACCCAAACGTCGGGGGTGTGTTGCTCTTGTCCCTTGGGTGCGAGGGCTTCAACCGCAACGGTCTTCGCGATGCCATCCGGGCGAGCGGGCGTCCGTGCGAGTTGCTGGTCATTCAAAACAGTGGCGGCACCCGCTCGACCATTGCCTCGGGGCGGGAGCGGGCGGAAGCCATCCTTACCGAAATGGCGTCGCAACCGCGTGGTCCCATGCTCACCTCCGAGTTGTGCGTCGGCACCGTTTGCGGCGGCAGCGACGGAACCAGCGGGATTACCGCCAACCCCGGTATCGGGCGGGCCTTTGACCAACTGGTGAAGGCGGGGGCGACTTGTATTTTTGAGGAAACCGGCGAACTCATCGGCTGCGAGCAAATCATGGCAGCACGTGCGGCAACACCCGCACTGGCGGCCGAACTCACCGCCTCGGTGGAGAAGGCGGCGCGATATTACACAACGATGGGACACGGCAGTTTTGCGCCGGGGAATGCGGACGGCGGGTTGACGACGCAGGAGGAGAAGAGCATGGGCGCGTATTCGAAAAGCGGCTCCTCCCCGATCAGTGGTCTGATCAAGCCGGGCGATGTGCCGCGCACGGGAGGGCTTTATTTGCTCGATGTCGTGCCCGACGGTGAGCCGCGCTTCGGGTTTCCCAATATCAACGACAACGCCGAGATCGCCGAGCTGATCGCCTGCGGCTCGCACCTCATTCTCTTTGCCACCGGTCGCGGCTCCGTTGTCGGCTCCGCCATTTCTCCGGTCATCAAGGTATGCGCCAATCCGGAGACCTATCGCAACCTCCCCGAGGATATGGACGTGGACGCCGGACGCATCCTTGAAGGGCGCGGCACGCTCGACGAAGTGGGCGCGGAAATCGTGCAAAGCATCGAGTCGACGGCGGCGGGTCACCCGACAGCCTCCGAGGCCCTCGGGCACCAGGAGTTTGTCCTCGGCTACAAATCCTTTTCACCCATCGGACCATCCTGTCATCCCACCTACCAATGAACCTGCAACTGGAAAACAAAATCGTAATCGTCACCGGCGGTGCCAAAGGTATCGGAGAATCCATCACACGCACCTTTGCCCGCGAAGGCGCTGTCGTCTGCATCTTCGGGCGCAACCCGGAAGAGGCAAATCGCCTCGTCAAAGCCTGTGCCGCCGAAGGGCAACGGGTGGAGAGTTATCATGTCGAAATGACCGATGAGGCGCGCGTCCGCACCGCTGTTGCCGAAGTTTTGGAAAAGCACAGGCGCATCGATATAGTGGTGAACAATGCCGGAGGCAACGATGCAATCAGCCTGCGCAACACCCCTGCCGCCTTTCGCGACTCGCTCGAAAAGAACATCGTCCAGTGTTTTTCCCTCATTCACTACACCCTGGACGCCCTGATTGCCTCGCGGGGCAACATCGTAAACATCGGCTCGAAGTGCTCCGTGACGGGACAGGGTGGCACAAGTGGATACGCTGCGAGCAAGGGGGCGATGAATGCGCTTACCCGTGAATGGGCGCTCGACCTGGGACGCCAGGGCATCCGTGTAAACTGCGTGATCCCCGCCGAAGTCATCACCCCGCTTTACGAACGCTGGCTCGCCCAGGCGCCCGACCCCAAGGCTGCGCGTGAGCAGCTCGACCAAACCGTTCCCTTCGAGCGGCGGACGACAACGGCGCAGGAGATCGCCGATACGGTGGTCTTTGTCGCCTCGCCCTGTTCATCCCACACAACCGGGCAATTGTTATTTGTCGATGGCGGCTATGTGCATCTCGACCGCGCTTGCACCCAGCCCACCAGCCACCTGAAAAGCAGCTGAATTTCCAATCTGCCAGCAACCCCCGTTAAACCCATGATTGACACCCACCAGCACCTCATCTCTCCGGACCGCTTCACCTACGCCTGGGCGGCGGATGTGCCACAACTTCAGGGCGCTTTTACCTTGGATACGTATCAGGAACTCGCGTGCGACGCGGGCATTGAGGGCAGCTTGTTTATGGAGGTGGACGTGGCTCCCGCTGAATCCGCCGGAGAGGCGCGTTTCTTCTGCGAACTCGCGATGGACCCGGTGAACCGCATCCTCGGGGTGATCGCAGGTGCGCGACCCGAGGCAGAAGCGGGTTTTGAGGAGCATCTCGATGCCATTACCCATCCCAAACTGAAGGGTATTCGCCGCGTCCTGCATACCCAGCCGGACACGCTTTCCACGACCGCGCACTTCCGCGCCAATCTCCGCATTCTCGGGCAACGGGGTTTACCCTTTGATTTGTGCATGCGGCAGGATCAGCACGCCCGCGCGCTCGACCTCATCCGCGCCTGCCCCGGGACTCAATTCATCCTCGATCATTGCGGTGTCCCCGAGGTTGCGGCCAACGACGCTCCGGCGGGTGAGGGCTTTCAAGCGTGGCGGCAATCCATCCTCCGCCTCGGCGGTGAGTCCAACCTCTGCGGCAAACTCTCCGGCCTGACCACCTATGCGGCAGATTCCCAGCGAAACGCCAAAGCCTTGCAGCCCTACATCGACACCATGCTGGAGGCATTCGGCCCAACCCGCCTCGTCTGGGGCGGCGACTGGCCGGTCGTCAATCTCGGCAGCGGGCTTCCGCGCTGGTGCGAACTCACTCGCGAACTCATTGCCCCCCTGACTCCCGAAGAGCAGCAGATGATCCTTTCCGCCAACGCCCGCCGCATTTACGCTTTACACACATGAACGCACACCTATCCGGCATCTTTGTTCCCAACATCGTTCCCTACGATGCACAGGGGCGTATTCACAAAGACGAACTGCGGCGCATCATCCGCTGGCTGGGCGACAAGGGCGTCACCGGATTTTATCCCAACGGCAGTATGGGCGAGTTTATCCGCCTGAGTTACGAAGAGCGCAAGCAAGTCGTCAAAATCGTCAGCGAGGAGGCCGACGGCCGTCCCGTCCTTGCCGGTGCGGCCGAGCCCAACGTCGATCTGGTCCTCGATATGTGCGCCCACTGTGCCGACCTCGGCTGCCGTGCGGTTTCCATCACCGGTCCTTACTACTACAAGCTAACGCAGGAGAGCATTGAGGCGTATTTCCGCGAACTTGCCGCCAAGTCGCCTATCGACATTGTCATTTACAACATTCCCGCCTTTGCTAACGAGATCAGTATTCCCGTGCTCAAGCGCCTCGCCCTCGATTGTCCCCGCATCGTTGGAACCAAAGACACCTCCCGCGACATGCCCCGCTACTTGCGGGTCTTGCATGAAATCAAATCCCAGCGCCCGGACTTTTCCGTCCTCATCGGCTGGGAGGAATTACTCTGCGACGCCCTCTTCATGGGCGGAGACGGCGGCACACTCTCCAGTGCCGGAGTCGTCCCGGAAGTGATCATGAAGATTTACCATGCCGCCCGCAAGGGTGACTGGGAGAGTGCGAAACACGGGCAGTTTAAGCTCCTCGATCTGTTCGCCCTCATGGTCAATGCCCCCAACTTCCCCGAAGGCTTTCGCGCCGGTTATGAACTGCGCGGCTTCCATCCCGGAAAGGCCCGCTTCCCGCTCTCCGATTCGGAGCGCGAGCAAATGACCAGCATTCGTTCCCGCATCGCCTGCGTCCTCGCCGAATGCGGTTTCTCTGAAGCCGCCCACGCCTGTGTTTCCAAGCATCCCCGCCCCGATGCGATGCGTGCGGAGGTCGAGGAAATCGTGCGCCGGGTCATGGCCTCGCTGCAAACCCCGCGCTAACCCATGAATTCCTGTTTCGCCGGCCTTGAAACCGCGTTCATTAGCGTGACCTCTCTGGTCGCCGACTGCATGGCCAAAGCCGCCGACATCCGTATCCTCGGGTTCGAGCCAACCGGTATTGAGACCATTCTTATCCGCATCGCAGCCGATCGTCCCGACTCCCTCCGGGCGGCCCTCGACGCCGGTCGTGCCCGCGCCATCGAGCTGGGCATACCGGAGCCCTCCGAGGTGCTCCTCGCCCGTCCCGATCCCGCGCTCTTCCGCCTCAACGACAATCCCAACACCATCAACGCTATCTACGGCGGACGCGAGGAAATGCGCCCTGATGACAATCCGAATCCACCCACCAAAAATCCACTTATGAAAAACAAAGCCATCGGTATACTCGAAACCCAGGGACTCACCGCCGTCCTTGAAGCGACCGACGCAATGCTCAAATCGGCCGACGTCCAGCTCGTCGGCAAAGAAAAGATCGGTGCCGCCTACGTCGCCATCACCATCTCCGGCAACGTCGCCGCCGTAAAAGCCGCAATCGAAGCCGGTGCGCAAGCGGTCGGCTCGCTCGGCAAGCTCATCGCCGCCCACGTCATCGCCCGTCCACACGAAGAGTTGACACGGATCCTGCCAAAATTGTGACTTCAGAGAAAGAACAAGAAAGAGGTGATCTCACCCCGTTCCCATTCCCGATCTCGATTCTTAATCTTGATCCCCGGATTCTTCTTCTGCCGAGCTTGCCCGTTTTTTGCCGGGAATGAGTTCGAAGATGGGGTGAACGATTCTTGTGGGAAGTGTTATAGGTGTCCCAATGTTGAACTAAGGCCGCCGCAAAGATGCATCTGCGGCTATACCTGCAGAGCTTTCTGCCCGCCTTCGCCGTGTCGAGGCATGGGTCGAGATCGACGGCGAGTACGTGCTGCTGCGCTTCGTCGCTTTCCAGAAAAGCCCAGCTCAACCCACATAACCCCTCAGGCTTCCCCTCTTCAACCATGCCTATTGGATACAGGAACGCAAAGGACATTGACAGATCGCGCTCCGAACCTACTTTCCAGCCTTTTCCCTGAACAGCTGCGCGCGGCTTGCTTGCAGCCCGGATCAGGGAGTTTGCAAATCAACTAATCCATCAGGATTCATTCGGAATGAAACAAAAGAAAAAAGCGAAACGCGGAGCAGCCAATACAGCCCCCGGCAAAAATAACCTCGTCATCTGGCACGACAACCCCGCCTCGGAATGGAACGAAGCCACCCCGGTCGGCAACAGCCGCCTCGGAGCCATGATCCACGGGAATGTCATCAGCGAGCGGATTCAACTCAACGAGAACTCGCTCTGGTCCGGTGCGCCACAAGACGCCGACAACCCCGAGGCGCTCGGAAAACTCACGGAAATCCGTACCATGCTTTTCAACGGAAAATACCGCGAGGCAATGCAACTGGCCGAGACATACATGGTTTGTCGCGGCATCGGCTCGAACCGCGGACGCGGCGCGAAGGTGGCATTCGGCAGTTACGAAACACTCGGCGATCTCAACCTCGTCTTCAGCCATCCGCATGACGCCGAAGTCATCGGCTACCGCCGCTCGCTCGAGCTGGACTCCGCCATCTCCACCGTCACCTATTCGATCAATGGCGTGAATTTCCGCAGGGAAACATTCGCCAGCGCGCCGGACAACGCCATCGTCATCCGCATCACCGCAGACGAACCCGAAGCACTTGATTTCCACGTTTCATTGAACCGCTGCGAAGCCTTCACAACCCTGCACGACGGCGATTCCCGCCTCCTCATGCATGGCCAACTCTGGAATGGCGAAGGCCCGCACGGCATGAAATACGCCGCCCGCCTTGCCGTCAAAACCGGACAGGGAAACATCTCCCGCGAAGGTGAGGGGCTCCGCGTTTCCGGTGCCTCCGACGTCACATTACTCGTTACCGCCGCAACAGACTACCGCATGTCCCTGCCGGACTGGCGGGACGGCGACCCCATGGCAATCTCGCTCGAACACCTCGATGCCGCCGCCGCCAAGTGCCCGGACGCCATGCGCGAAGATCACATCGTGGACTACCGTTCCCTGTTCCGCCGCGTTTCGATTGACCTCGGAGAGAACCCGGATGTCGCCGACATGCCCACAGACAAAAGGATCATCGCAATGCGCGGGGGCGATACCGACCCAGGCTTGATCACGATGTTTTTCCAGTTTGGCCGCTACCTCCTTATCAGTTCCTCCCGCCCCGGCACTATGCCAGCCAACCTCCAGGGAATTTGGGCGGATACCGTCTCGCCGCCATGGAGCGCCGATTACCATGCCAACATCAACATCCAGATGAATTACTGGCATGCCGAGATGGCCAACCTCCCGGAATGCGTCGAGCCGCTCACCCGATACATTGAATTCCTCTCCGGTCCGGGTGCGCGCACCGCGCACATCCACTACGGCGCGCGGGGATGGACTGCCCACACGATCACCAACCCGTGGGGCTTCACATCGCCGGGCGAGCGTCCCAGCTGGGGCCTTTCGCCGTCCGCCGGCGCATGGCTCGCTCAGCACCTATGGGAACATTACGCGTTCTCGATGGATGAGGACTACCTCCTGCGCGTCCTCCCGGTGCTGCGGGCGTCCGCCGAGTTCGGCCTCGACTGGCTCGTCCAACACCCGGTCACCGGAAAACTCGTCGCCGGCCCGGCCACATCCCCCGAAAACACATTCATCACGGCGACCGGCGAGAAATGCAGCCTCTGCATGGGCCCCGCCATGGAGCAGCAGATCGTCTGGGACAGCTTTGCCAACTACCTCGAGGCAACCCGCATCCTCGGCCTCAATGAACCAACGGCCGAAGAAGTCAAGAACGCCATGCCCCGAATGCTCGGTCCGCAAATCGGCTCGGACGGGCGACTCATGGAATGGAGCGAGGAATTCAAGGAAGCCGAACCGGGCCACCGCCACATCTCTCACCTCTTCGCCCTCCACCCGGGTCGCCAGATGAGCCGCAGCGAAACACCGGACCTCGCCGAGGCCGCACGCCAGTCGATCCTCGGACGCCTCGCACACGGCGGAGGCCACACCGAATGGAGCCGCGCGTGGATCGTCTGCTTCTGGGCACGCTTGGGCGACGGCGCGAAAGCCGGCGAAAACATGGACGCGTTGATCACCCGATCTACCCTCCGGAATTTGTTCACCACTCATCCGCCATTCCAGATCGACGGCAATTTCGGCGGCGTCGCCGGAGTGTGTGAAATGCTCCTCCAAAGCCATGCCAACGAAATCGATCTCCTCCCCGCACTCTCACCCTCATGGACCAAAGGCTCCGTCACCGGCCTCCGCGCCCGCGGCGGTTACGAAGTCGATATCGAATGGGCCGACAACTCACTCGTCTCGGCAACCATCCGCAACCTCGGCGGCAAACCCGGGACCCTCGTGCGATATGGTGAAAAGACCAAAAATATCCACGTCCCGGATGGCGGCTCCGTGACCTTGGATGAAACTCTCGAAATAGAGTGACCAACTCCGGGCCGCCCAAACGGGAAACCATATCCGTACAAGCGAATAGGAGCAAACCGCCAACACCTGAACAGTCGCGATAAAGAAGAAGAAAGAAAAATCAGGGAAGAGAATGCCATTTCTCCCTTGACATGTGGCGGAAATTTTTCGCATTTTGGCGCGGAACTGCATCCTCCCCATGACCGATGCCCGAATGACTGTTTGTAAACTGCTCTCGTTCATCGCGCATCCGATCGCGGCTGTTGGCGTCGGTCCGCATGTTTACGCCGGAACGGGTGCCTATTACACCTCGGTGCGCCTTGTCTCCCGGCGGACGGTCCGCAACGAGACGGGGAACGACGAAGGCTTGAAAAAGCGCCCGCCGGATACATCCGGCGGGCGCAGATGTGTCAGGAAGCAATCTCTCCCCGACACCCACTCAATACCCAACTATCCATTTTTCGAGCGACGACGCAGCCACGCCATCCCGAGGAAGAAAGCCCCGAAAAGGGCGGCGTAGGCGGAGGGCTCGGGAATGACGGTGACTCCCGTTGAGGCCACGGCTACATTGGCAGCCCCCGACCATCCGGCGACAAATTCAAAGCGATCAGGCGACAACCCGGCGTTCCGATAGCCCACGGTGGTGATCAAATCGTTATTCACGTAGATGTCGACAAACTCGCCGTCCCATTCCAGATCGATGTTGAGGAATTGCCCATCCTGTTCAATATTGAAGTTGGGGACCATAAACACCAAAGCATTATCATCGTTCACACGAAGGGTCGTATTGTTATTCTGCAGCTCAAGGCGAACAACCTCATCGGGACCACCAAAACCGCCTCCCATAAGCACAAATCGGCCATGGGTTGCCGGCCTCGGATAAGCGGCGGCGAAAGTGAGAGTTGCTGAGCCCACACTGGCAGGTGTAAAGCTGGGCGAACGCAGGTTATGGAATCCGCCTGCGAGATTCTCCAACTTCATACCGTCAGCAGAGAAGGAGAGGCTGTTAGCCGTCACGGCATCATCCGTAAGCGACCAGCCTTCAGCCTCTAGTTCAGCCCAAGTTGTGTCGGCGGTGAAGATTTGGGTAAAGACGCTCGCCGACAGGGCGAACGGGCATAGGGAGAGGAATGCATAACTGAATATTCTTTTCATGTTCATTTTTGGTTCTTTGGTTGTTGTGTTTCTTCATTACGGCGAATCTCAGGCCATCACGGCCCAGTCCGCGGTAGATTCGGTAACGGTTGGATAACCATCGCGTTCATAGCGCCCGGCGGCATCGATAAGCGGCTCCGCCAGTTTTTCGAGGTCCCTTCCCACGCAACCCGCGATGTGAGGGACGAGGATGACATTAGGCAGATCTCGGAGCGGGTGATCCATGGGGATGGAAATGGGCGTGGTCACGTCGAGAATTGCCGTGAGGTCGGGTCGGCCGGAGAAGATTTCAAATAGGACATCATGATCCACCTGCCTCCCGCGCCCGGTGTTGATGAAGGTGGCATTGGGGGGCATCGCTTTGAACTGCTTGGCGCCGAAATATCCGTCCAGATCGTCAAGGTCGGGCAGGTGGTTGGAGACCACGCGGGCTTCGCCCATCGCCGTGGCGAGGTCCACCGCGGAAACCCGGCATGCACGCAATTGCCGGGGTTCCGCGTAAGGATCCACAACCATTACTTCGATTCCGCGGTCGACAAGACGCCTGGCCAGGAGAGTGCCAATCGCACCAAATCCTATAAGGGCAACGGGCCCGTGGTCCACACCGCTGAAATTCTTATCGGTGAGGAGATGCTTCTTGGCGAACCTATCTTCGGCGTAAGCGCGCAGGGCCTGAAAATGCCCCTTGAGGGCAAGGTAGATCAAAGCATCGCAGTAGTCGGCCACCAGCCTGGAGTTGATGTCTTTGGCCGACGTCACCCCGATTCCGGCTTCGAGGAGGCGGGGAGCGAATGCCTTCACCGAACCTCCGGCATAGAACACATGGCGCAAACCGCAAAAGTGGCCCAGCTCTTCGCCCGACAACGGGGGAAATCCCCAGTTGCCGAAAACCACCTCCCATTCGGCGACTCTTCCAGCGTGCCGTCGCAGCTCGTCAATGCAGACAGGCTCCGCGTCCAGTTCGTAAAGCGCTCCGATACGCGCGATTACCTCCGGCGTGTAAATCGCGCGGAAACTATCCCGATACATATCCGCTCCCGAGCCGATAAGGAAACCGGCTTTCCGTTTGCTCACCCTATCCACGCTTCTCCTTGGTCAGAGGGTCGGTGATCACCGGAAAACATAAGACCAGGATCCGGTTTCGGTGACAGACTCCTGCGGCAAATGCATCCACTTGTTCAGCGTGTAACTGTATACATCGGGCGCATGGCCGACATACAGCCAGCCGAGTGGGATTCCTGTGTCGAGAAACTCCGCACCGTTCGTTGCCGGATATCCCTCCAGTTCTCCGGCCAGGAAGATCCATGCCCCCGCCTCACCGACATGATCTGCCGGAAGATGCAGCCAGCTTTCCAAATCGTAACTATAGACCCAAGGGGTGTTGCCGACGTGAAGCACGCCGAGGAAGTCTCCCGTGTCAACAGTCACTCCGTCGCTTTCGAGCGGAAAGCCGGCCCACGTCTGCGGAATCACCATCCCCTCGGTTGGATCGGAGAGATTCATACCCGTATAGTCGATGAATATGTTGTCAAAATAGATCGGCTCCGCGGAATTGAGCGCGTCGAGGCCGCCGGGATGGATGATGAGCATGAAGGTCAGGAGGTCATCGAACTCCTGCACCCGGTAGATGTAGTCCTGGAAGGCCAAGGTCTGCTCCTCGAACTCGCCCCCCTTCACGTAAAGGCTGTAGCTGAGGTTGAAATGATCGATGACCCACCAATACTGGTACCAAGTGCGGATAAGGCTTTCACCAAAGGCGGGGGCATAACCGTTGGTGTCGTAGGCATCCTGTCCGTGGCGACCCATGCGCGAGAGAGCGGCGAAGTTCGCCCATTGCGAGACCACGGTGGTATCCCCCTCCTGCCTGACAATCTGATCGGGCGCGACGCGCTTCACGCCGAAAGCGTAATCGCCCATCACATCCTCGATGGCGACTTCCATATAGAGGGTTGTGAGGTCGGTGACGGGGGCCGGCAGAGGACGCCAGATATTTGTGTGGCTGTAGGGCACGTTCCCGGACGATGCCGCCAAGACGCCGCCTCCCCTCGAGTCGTACGGGCGGTCGACGATTTGGATGAAGCCGTTGCCCTCGGGAAGGATGTTGTGAATTTGCCAATCTTCGATTTCAGCCGGATCATTGAAGGTGTTGATCACTTCCCATGCCGAGAACAAGGGGGCCGCCGCAACCAGTGAAGCGGCAACTGTGAGCGGGATAATGAGTTTGGGTATATTTTGTGTTATCATTGCTATAGTACGGGTGGTTGTTGTATGACCGGATAACTCCGGGAAATCAGAAAGAGAGGCCGACACTGAAACGGATATTGAGGGGCGAGTAGCTCACCTGGGACCGCCGCTTGATCTCCTCGCCGTTCGCACCGGTGTAGGTCACGACGCGCTCGGCATGGCGTTGATCGGTGAGGTTGTTGATGTTGAGACGGAAGTCCCAGCGAAAGCGGTCGGTATCAAGGCGGTACATGAAAGCAAGGTCCGTGCGGAGCCGGTCAGGCGTGCGCGGCGTCGGGTATGGATTGATCTCGAGCGAACGCCCGCCGAGGGGGACCGAAGTCTGCGCGGATCCGGTGTAGATGAAGCCGAGTGCCACCCCGAGATTCTCGAGGGGGCCTTCACGGAAGGTGTACCTGCTCCAGAAAGACGCGTTGTGCTGGGGCGCGAAGTAGAGACTGACACCGGTGAGACCACTGTTCAGGGTCGTTGGATCCGTCGGATCGTCAAAGTTTTCGCGGCCGAGAAAATACACCCAAATATCGTATTCGGTGCCGAGATTCTCACCGGTCGTCGGGTGCAGAACCGGGACGAAGCGGAAGGGTGAGGTGGTCTTTCGCTCCACATACGAGTAGTTGACGATAAGCTGGAGACTTTGTCTTGGCGTGAGAACGACATTGAAGTCCACCCCCTTCGATTCATCGGCAAAGGTGACAAAGTTTCCGGAGTGGATGGTGTTCCCCGCGTTATTCGCACCGTCAAAATCGGTCCGGTTCCAATTGATCGGTTTATCGGGGATCTGCCCGACGTTAAAGTTTTCGGGCCACGGGAACGGATCGTTGAATGCTTCTTCCATCACGGAGCGCAGGCCGGTACTGTCCAGGAGTTCGTAATTCACGAGAACATAAGTCTCACCGGTCGAGGCATTCCTTTCATAGTCGAGTATCCCGGGGTGCGTCTCGACCGTTATGGGGAGGTTGTCCGGACCACGTATAATCCGGCCATCTTCATCCCGCAGAAAGCCGGACTCCAGGACAATCGCATTGCCGAAGTCGTCTGCTCTTGCATTGCCCGCGTCATCGAGGAAATAGCGTTCGTGTACCCAGTAGGCGCGCCGATGGTCGGGATCGAAAGCCCGCTCCGGGCGGTTGCGCATGGTTGGTTCAATGAGAAACTCCGGCCCGTTGAGCCAAGCCCGCGGGGCAGGTGCATAGAGATAATCCCATGTTACGTTATCCCGCTCGATTTTCCAGAGGGCGATGGAGCCGGAGATCATCCGCTCCATCAACTCGAACTTCAGACCCACTTCCTGGCTCCGCGTGCTCTCCGCCGGGATGGGGTTGTACAGACCATCCCGCTGGCCCGTATTCGGAGACACCCCTTCGCCCCGCTGGTAGTAGGCCGAAAGAAATTCGTTGAGGCGGTAATTAACACCGAAGGAGAAACTCGTCTCCTTCTCGGGAGGATCGAATTGGTGAAACTGCGACCGCATCTCATCAAAGCCGAGGAGCTGGTTGGGGTTGCCAAAAGCATCAAAGGCCGGGTTGCGCAGGTCTACGCCGATTCCGAAGTCCTCCGCCGGAATGGCCCAGGACACGCGACGGTAGACCGCCGAAGAGACGTTGTAGCGGTCGTGCCGAGCCCCCGCGATGAGGTTCAGCCGGTCGCGGAAAAAGCTTCCGAAGTAATTCAGGTAATGACCGGTATACCACACTTTGATGCGGTTGAAATCCATCCCCGGTTCCGGGTAGGGTTCACCCCCGTAACGGAAGGGCGTCATGTCCGTGACCGCCCGGAACTGCAGGGGCTGCTCGCTCAAATCGGGTCGCCTCCAGTCAATCCGCGCGAAGCTCGGCGTGCCGCTCGCGTAGTCGACGGTGTCCTGGATGTCGTTGCGGCCCAGAAGGAAGGAGTGGCGTGCCTCGCTGTTGAAGAAAAAGGGTGTTTCCACGACATAGGAAAGCTCGGTCCGGACCTGGAGGTTTTTTCCCGTGGTCGGCCGTTTTTCCCAGAAGTAGTAGAGTAGCCGGAGATCATCGGCGGGGTCGAACTGCGTGTCGGCGTCCGCCCGGAAATTGGCGATCGGATACGGGGGCTCGCCCGGTTCCGGTTGCGGAAAGACATCCACCAGGGTCGGATCAATTCTCCCGTCGCGCACGCCTTCGCGGATCAAAATGGCCGCGTTGCGGTTAGTCACGGTGCCTCCCCGCAATATGCGTTCTTCAATGTTCTGTTTGCCGAAAAGAACGCCCGTTTTCAGAATCAGGTTGTGGTCGCTGAAGGGTTTGAGTTCGGAGTCGATGAGCTGGCTCCACTCGTCCTTGTGATAATACGTGTCGGGCCCCGTAAGGCGGAAGGAGCGAGGCAGGTTGCCGTAGTGGGGATCCCTGACCCAATCCACGTATTCACCGAAGTCGTTGCGGAATGCCGTGTTTGTCGTGTCCGCCTCGTTGAAGGAGTCGCGAAAACCGTAGGAGCCGGTGCCGTGATTGCGTTCCCACGCCGCCTGGGTCTCCGTGAATATCCTCAACATCCGCCCAAACTGCTTCTCAAACTGCAGGCCCACATACTGGCGTTCCGAACTCTGGAAATCCATCCAACTGTCCGAACTCTGCGCCGAGGCAAAAACCCGGTAGTTCAGACCCGGTGCCATCGTCGGGCCCGTCACATCCAACTCGCCGCGGACAAAATTCCGCGAACCCGCCATGACCCGCATATTGGCCCGGAACTCATCCAGCGGGCGTTTCGGGATGATGTTCGCAATGCCGGACAAGACGCTCAGACCATACAGGAGCGACTGCGGCCCGCGCACGACTTCGATTCGCTGTGTGTTCACCGTGTCCGTGATGCCGCCGAGGTTTACGCCGGCACTCGGGATGAACCCACCGATGCGGAAACCATCCCGTAACTGGAAGGGCGTGTTGAAGCCGCGGATTACAATCGCATTGTTGTTGCCGCCCACACCGGCCTGGGCGGAAGGCGAGCGATCACGCGAACCCACCGTGTTCACCCCAAGTGCCGTGCTCACCTCGGACTGCGTCGTGAAGACGCCCGCGACGTAGTCAAGCGCCCCCTTGAAATCCAGCGCCCCCGTGTCTTCGAGAAACTCCGCCGTGAGCACGTCCACCGTCATCGGAACGTCTCGGATCGCGACCGACAAGCGCGTGCCCGAGACCGAATTCGCTGCGAGGTAACCCATGTCGCCTTCAACGGAGACGATAAACGGCGACAATTCATAAAAATCAATGTCCTCCTGCCCGACCGCCGGAACGAACGCCAACACCAAACCAAGCATCGCCGGAGCGCACATACGGCCGCTCACTGGAAGCGCCGGAGCATCGCCCCCCGCCCGCTGCGGCAGACGCTTTAAAGAAATAGATTTCAAGAGAGTCATGGGGCTCATCAGTTCAACGTTGACGTTGCGAAAAATTACCATGCTCAGTCAAGAAAAAACGTCGCCCTCCGAAAAAAAATCGCGGGGGCTTCCTGCGGGCTCCCGCGCGCCCCGCCCGGACACACGGAGTCCCTCCCCGAAATCCGCTTATACACATTGCCCGTTCGAAAACGAGAAAGACTCGCAACGGATTGGTGTTGCGTCTCCTGGGAAGAGCCGATTTTAGAA
>PWNM01000045.1 GCA_003557825.1 Candidatus Hydrogenedentota bacterium
CGTGTTGGGAACCCAGTGTCTGCTCTACGATCTCGAACGAACCTATCCCTTCGCCCGAAACGTCGCCGAGGAATCCCCCAACACCATCCGCGAATTATTTGAGATCGCACGAGCCGATGCCGGCGGTTCGTTTCCGGACTGGTTGCTCGACCAGGCCCGGAAAAACAGCCGAGCCCCCGGTTGTTCGGTCCTCGCATCTCGTAGCTAGCCCCCAACAAGGCGGCCGAAATCGGGCCGCTATGGGTGCGAATAAAGGTACTGCCATAAATCTCCGGTATAGCGGTGTTGATGTTGAAAACCGGAAAGATTCCGTTTATACTGCGAATAACCGGATGTGGTACGGGGTAGATGGCGTATCTCTATTGAGGTACATAGGGAGGAGGTGAACACCGGCGAAATCGTGGTGAGCAGGCCATAGACGTTGTGCAATGCCCGTATATCGGTGATGGTTAACCCAATCGTTTCTACCAACAGGAGTCACCCCATCATGAAGACCAAGGGATTCACGCTCATCGAGCTGCTAGTCGTTATAGCGATCATCGCTATCTTAGCCGCCATTCTTTTACCCGCGCTTGCCCGTGCCCGGGAGGCTGCCCGGCGCATCGCCTGTGCCAACAACCTTAAACAATGGGGGCTGGTATTCAAGATGTACGCCAACGAGTCCCGGGGCAACAAGCTGCCGCCCATTCAATATACCTCCCGCCTCGGCGTCGTCTGCAATGAGAACGAGCCCAACGCCAACTTCCCGTTTCATCCCGACGGTCGGCAAGAGGGTTCGGCCTATGCCGCGAAGGTAAGCGCCATCTACCCGGACTATATAAACGATGTCGAACTCTACCGCTGTCCTTCGGCATCCTACGATCCGATGCTGTATAACCCCAGTTCAGGCGAACCCTGGGTGCATCTGAACTGCGCCGGCTGGGACTATGGCGTTTCCCAGGCCGATGAACATTATTTCTATCTCGGCTACATGATCGATAAGATGGACGACGAGACCATTCCTGCTGAGTTGATCGTTCCTGAATATGCAGGTTTGCTCGTACCTGCTCAGCCTGTGGCCATGATGGTCATTATCAACAATCTCACGCCGGTTCCTCAGCGTGATGCCAAGTTAGATAACGACCTGGATCTGACAGAAGCAAATGTGCTGGGATTCAACTTCAGCGGATGGGGGAACGGCGGTCAGTTGAACCAAGGCAGCAACTCGGTCGCCCGACTGCGCGAAGGCATCGAACGGTTCCAGGTAACGGACATTAACAATCCCGCCGCAGGGGCCGTGGCGCAGAGCCAGATTCAGATCATGGCCGACCTTACCTCCGTCGACCCACCGGCCTTCAACCACATCCCCGGCGGTAGCAACATCCTCTACATGGACGGCCATGTATCCTTCAGCCGATACGGGGAAACCGGCTATACCTCCAAACCCTTCGCGTCGTTGGTCGGCGCAGCCGACTAACCCGTCCGACGCCACCGGCGTTGTGGATCAACTCCGACCCGCCCCACTCCCGGGGCGGGCC
This sequence comes from Candidatus Hydrogenedentota bacterium, assembly GCA_003557825.1. Classification (GTDB taxonomy): domain Bacteria; phylum Hydrogenedentota; class Hydrogenedentia; order Hydrogenedentales; family SLHB01; genus PWNM01. Next base: position 1,518 of record PWNM01000045.1, read on the forward strand.
GGTTCGTGGTACTGGAACGAGCGTGGGCCCCCCGCCGATCATCGTTCCTCCGGCTCCTGCTTAGGGGGGAAGGCGAATTCGAAGTAAGGCGGTGGACCTGTCATCCTCCGATTCCCGTTCCCCATTGTCTTGGGCTTACTCCTCGAGGTTGACTCCCATTCCCGGGCCAGCCGCTGCGCCTCGGCGATCTGCTCGGGGGTCATGTCGCCCGCTAGGCTATCTCGTTCTTCAGCGGCTATTTCAACGCCCTGAGCCGCGACCAGGTTATACCATTTGTGCGCATAAACATCATCCTGAGGCACCCCTTCGCCCGAGCGGTAGCGGTGCCCAAGCTGGCGCAGCGCCCCGGTATGTCCTTGCTCGGCGGCTTTTCGATACCACCGTACCGCCTCGGCATCGTCTTGCGGTACCGTTGCCAGGCCATGGGCACATATGCTCCCGAACTGGACTTGCGCTTGCGCATTTCCTTGCTCCGCAGCCTTTGTCAACCATCGGAGGGCCTCGTCATAATCTCGCGATACTCCTTGGCCCCCGCCATATATATTACTGAGTTGTAGCATTGCCCCAGTATGCCCCTGATCAACGGCTTCTCGTATCAATCGTATGGCCTCGGCGTAGTCCTGCGGCACGCCCCGGCCATGCTGAAGCATTACTCCGAGGTTATACTGCGCGTAACGGTTGTCTTGCTCGACGGCCTTTCGAAGCCACCGAACCGCTTCGGCATAGTCCTGCTCCACGCCGTAGCCTTGGGCATATAGGCCCCCGAGATTGTTCTGCGCCAAGTCATGTCCCTGCTGGGCCGCTTTTAGGTACCACCGAGCGGCCTCGGTGTAGTCTCGCAGGACGCCTTGCCCCCGGCCATACCTGTCCCCGAGTCTAAATTGCGCCTCCGCATCCCCTTGCACCGCGGCCTCCATGAGCTGTTCGAAGGTTTGCTCATCGGCGGTATCGGGACGACCCAATTGAGTGGCGCCAGCTTCAATCCTCTCGGCATGTTGTGCGGGATACGCCGCGTTGGATACCCAACCAGAGACGGCCACAAATAGCACCGCCACCAAGACCCATTTCGATGTTTGTTCGTAGGTTTGCATCTTTCTACACACTCCCAGTTCTTGCTATGGCCACCCCTAATGGCTCTGTCCGACATTCTATCGAATCAACTACCTATTTGCCAGAAAGGTTAGGACCCCCGCCGATCATTGCTCCTCCGGCTCCTGCTCCGGGGGGAAGGCGAACTCGAAGGGGGTGTTGGGTGCGGGAGATGCGGGAGATGTGCGAGACATTTCGGCTCCTCCCCTATGATCTGTCATTAATACTTTGTTGACATTTCCCCGCGTAGGGTTGGAATTATCTCCCTCATGTCCCGCATCTCCCACAGGTAC